>JBCCZW010000169.1:0-7880 GCA_039186805.1 Verrucomicrobiota bacterium | reverse complement strand
CCGCGTAAACTCCCCAAACGCGAAAGGCAGCTCCTTGAGAACTTCGCTCAGCTCTCCCTTCATCATCTTCAATACGCCGGCATACTCCGGGTTCCCCGCAAGGTTCTCCATCTCATAGATATCTTTCTCCAGATCGTAAAGTTGATCTGCATCCCAAAAATTTGGATACATCTTATCGTTTTGATAGTTATGGTGATCCAGACCTGTCCAATAAACCTCGCCCGGGCGCTCCTTCATTGCCTTCGCCGTTTCCGGAGGCACTCGATTCGCAATGTAGCTCCACTGCCTCGTAACCACGCCCTTGCTGTTGCCCGCTTCGATCAACAAGCTCTCCCGCCAGTCCGTCGGTTCAGGGTCTCCCAATAATTGCGGCCCAAAACTATCATTATGCTGCGACATATCACCAGGCAGCTCCCCGCCCGCCAAATCTACCAGCGTAGCGGAAATATCGATACTGCCGATCAAGCTGTCGCACTCGCTCCCGGCCTCTACTTTCGCCGGCCAAGAAACGATCATCGGCACCTTCGCCCCGCCTTGATTCACGCTATTTTTCCCGCGACTCCCGTGATCGCTGGTGAAGATGACGATCGTGTTTTCGCGAATGCCCTTCTCGTCGAGCTTCTTCAAAACCGCATCCACATAATCGTCCATTCGCGTCGCCATCGCGTTCTCACGCGGAGCCCCCTGCTCCTCTACTCGCCGATAAACGTCTTCCACCGAGGGCAACACATCCGGTACATAGTCGAGAATACCATTCGAACTCACCCGGTCATCGTAAGTCGAAATGTCGTTGTATCCAAAACTGTACTGCCCATGCGGCACCGGTAAGGCGCAATAGAGAAAAAACGGCTGGTCATCGGTCTCCTCAATGAACTTGAGAGCCCCCTCGCACTGCCAATCCAAATTCACGATAGAATTCCCCCACTCCATCCGGTCCACAACATCCCAGCCAAAACCATCGCTGAGAAACTTTTTGTGAGCCGCGTAGTGCCTCTTCAGCTTCTCGTCTACGGACGACGTATGCTCGTAAGTCGCATTGGCTTGGTGGTCTGCCTTCACCCGTTTGGGCAGCTTCACATTTTGCGGGATATTGTGCCACTTCCCGATGATCGCGGTCCGGTACCCGAGACCTTGCAGCGTCTTCGGCAAGTTCGTTTCCGCCCGAAACATACCCGGACGCCACTCCAAACGAGCATGCGTCCCAGGCTCATAGTCTAGCTGAATTTCCGGTCCTGCCGTCGCTAAGCGCCCGGTAAGCAAGCAGTAGCGACTTGAGCTGCAAACCGTCGCATTCACATAAAAACGAGTGAACATCATCCCGTTCTCCGCCAAAGAGTCGATCGCAGGGGTATAAACCTGCGACGATCCGGCTTTTAATCCCTTTCCCACAACACGCTTCGCCCCACTGGGTGTCGCCCACGTATGGATCTCATCTGCAGTGCATCCAATTTCATCCGCATCCAAATCGTCAGCGAATATGATGACGATATTCGGCCGGTCCTCATTAGGCGCGGCAGTCGCTGCCGATAGGGATATTGCCAACAACGCAAAGGCAGCTCTTAAGATATTCGATAACTTCATAGGGCAAATCCTGAACCTCGCCAACAAAGCAGGCGTGACCAAGCGCCCCCTGGGTTAACATGTTTACGCCGATTCAAATTGATGCCCCCTTTCCGCGAAGCTTAACAAAGTCCAGCGAACCTCCAACCGGGTTTGCTTCCGCATTTATAAAACCCTAGAGTCTCCCAAGTCTCACCCATGAATCGTTCCCGCACGCCCTTCACGCTAGCCCTAACCATCGTCGCCACTATGACGCTGACATCTTGTTCGCAAGAGGCCATAGATCCCTCGGAATTCGTCTATGCCGAGGACGGTCGCCTCTACTTCGCCAATGGCGACGAACTCTCTCTCTGGGGCGTCAATCTTCAGCCCTGCCTCTCATGGGAATACCACAGCCTCTTCAAACTCATCGGCCTCCCCGAAACCGCCGAAACCCTCAAAAAAGCGACCGACGACGCCCTCGATGAAATCGAGAAAATGCGTTGCGACGTCATCCGGGCCCACCTCGTACCCTCCGACTTCGCCGACCAAGACGGCAACCTTGTAGAAACCGTCTACCTCGACCTGCTCGATTACATGGTCGCCGAAGCCGCCAAGCGCGACATCTACGTCTATCTGTCCTTCCTCAATCCCCACATGAGCTACGACATCGACGTTGAGGATCCCAGTCAGCACAGCCCCAGCGTGGTGCCAGACACTTTCCTCAACGACTTCGAGCGCAAGGAGCTGACCATCGACCCCGTCTTCATCGAAAAGTCGAAGACTTACGTCACCCAACTCCTCAATCGCCGCAATCCGTACAATCAAAAGACCTATAAGAACACGCCGGAAATCGCTCTCTGGGAAATCGCCAACGAACCCATCTACTACTCCTACAAGGAGATCAAAGAAACCAGAAACTACGATGTATTCAAAAAGTGGGCAAAAGACGCTGGCCTAGAAGACAACGAAGAAAGCTACTTCAAATTTCGCCACGACCGCACGCTCGAATACATCAACGCGATGTACGACACCGTTCGCGCCACCGGAACCGTCCAACCCATCGTTTGGAACTGCAACTGGCATCGCATGATCAGGGGCCGCCGCGACGTCTTCGATGCCATCGCGAAGTCCAAAGTAGAAGTCGTCTCCTTCTGCAACTACCCCGGTCAATCAATTCTCAAGAGACCCTACACCAAAAATCCGGAAGACCTCTCTCGCCACGACTTCGCCGACTTTCTTCGCAAGTCCTATACGGAAAAAGACTGGTATGACTGGGCCCTCACACCCGAGTTCATGAAAAAGGCTAAAGTCGTCTACGAATTCGAGACATTCTACAACTACAGCAGCTATCTCTACCCAGCCCAAGCCGAGTTCTTTCGGGCCATGGGCGTACAGTCCGCAACCATGTGGCATTATAGCATGCCAGCCTACGCTCCCTACCGCAACGGCTCGCACCACCTAAGCCTTACGAGCACGCCCCCCAAAGCCATGGCCTACGCCATCGCCGGGCAGACCTTCCGCAACACCCCGCTCTATCACGATTACGACACCGAAAGTCCTACCGAGAAGATCGGCGAAAACGTCATGTATTCATATGCCAAAGACGCCAGTCTCTACAGCGATGCAGACAACTATCTCCATACGGGCGACGTCTCCAGCGAACAACTACCCAAACCCCATCAAAGCGTCAAACGCATCACCGGCCTCGGCTCATCCCCTCTCGTCGAATATACCGGCACGGGAATCTACTCCGTAGAAATTTCCGAGGACAAAATCGACATTACCATCGAAGCCAACGCCACCCATCTAAAGCCCCTTTGGGGCAAGGATTTTCTCAAAGAAATCGTCACCCAACTCGACTACGAAACCGCCCATCCCTTTGAGCTCAAACTCGACAACTGGAGCGCCAGCGGCAGCAAAGTCTCACGAATCGAAGCGAACGGCGGAAGCTCTGTACCCCTGATCGGAGACAAGCTAAAGTTCGAAGCCCTCCCTGGCCGCTACACCATATCCCGATAAGCGAATGTAGGGCTGGCGGCAATCAAGCCCCTCGGTCACCGGTCATTAGAAATCCAACTTGCATAAGCTGTAGGGCGGGGCGCCGACCCGCCAAATTCTAGAAGACGCCGGATCAACGCCTCGGCCTACGATTCCCGAACGCTCAGCAGCCTTTCAGAATCTCAAATGCTTCAGCGTTCGCGAGTTGTTCTTCAGCTTTAAGATCGATTCGATTCCGATTTCCAAGTGATCGCTCACGTGCTCCTTGTCGACCTGCTTATCCGTCTCCGCTGTTTTGACTCCTTCTGGGAAAAGCGGCTGATCGGAAACCAAAAGCAACGCTCCGACAGAGATCTCATTATGAAAGCTCGTCGAGAAGATCGTCGCCGTCTCCATATCGACCGCCATCACTTTGATCTTTTTTAGATATTCCCTAAACGCGCCATCATGCTCCCAAATTCGTCGGTTAGTCGTGTAAACCGTCCCCGTCCAGTAATCATAGCCTTTTTCCTTTATCGCTGCCGAAATCGTTCTCTGCAACGCAAAGGAAGGCAGCGCGGGAACCTCCGGAGGAAAATAGTCGTTGCTGGTTCCCTCTCCCCTTACCGCCGCGATCGGCAGGATATATTCCCCCACTTTCGCGCGATGCTTCACGCCCCCGCACTTTCCGAGAAAAAGAACCGCTTTCGGCGATATGGAACTTAATAAGTCGACCACCGTCGCCGCAGAGGGGCTCCCAATCCCGAAGTTGATGATCGTGATATCATCGTGAGTAGCGCAGGACATCGGCTTCTCTTCCCCATAAACGGGTACCCCAAACTTATCCGCAAAATCGATCACATAGCGCTGAAAATTGCAAAGCATGACGTACTTCCCAAATTCCTCCAAAGGGCAGCCCGTGTATCGAGGCAGCCAGTTTTCTACTATCTCTTCCTTAGTTTCCATCTATTTCCCATTTTAAGTCGTTCGCCCGGATTATGTGAGCGGTAGGCAGACTCTCCTGCTGACTAGAATCTTTTTGATTGATGATCTTTCCATCGCTGTCGCAAATCCGAATTTCCATTACGCGATCCTCCAAGGGACCCCTGAAATCCAGAAGGGCGAAGTTTCGCTGATTCACAGAATCTCCCGCTCTATGAGGACTCAAGTCTATTGTACGAGAACTCTGTCTCGGATGCGGATTCGCGCTCGAAGTAAGCGGAGAAACCGTAAGTTCGACCAACTTCAAGTCTACGGAATAATCGATCAACTCCGAATGATGAACGTCTCCCGTCAGAAACACGACTCCGTCGATCTTTACCTCGCCTAGTTTGCTCATAAAATAATCCCATTCCTCGGGGTATTTCCTAAAGCTGTCGGAGTGCGGAGCCTCACTCATGATTTGACCACCGGAAACGACGACATGGAAAGACACCGGAGCAACAAACGAACTCTGACTCTTGGCGAGTACCAGACTATCGATCAGCCAATCTATCTGCTGGTAGCCGAAGTGCGGTTTGCGGCTCCTTGACCGCAGATCCAGGGCGTTGTTTTCCGAAATGCGATAGAAACGGTTATCCAGTAGATAAAAATTCACATCTCCCCAATTAAAGAAGGTCATAATTCCAGGCATTTCCTTAAAGCCATAGCTCGGATTCACCCAATAGAGCTTAAACATCTCCAGAGAGAGGTCCTTATTCCAAAACTCTCTCCAGAATTATTGGGGCCGTAATCATGATCATCCCAAATCGCATAGTGATGCGCCGTCGCGTTCAACGCCCTCAGGTAAGGTTGTTTCCTAAAATGATCATAACGCCTGAAGAAGCCGGTCCTCGAGGTCCAATCCTCTTCCCCTAGATATATATTGTCTCCGAGCCAGATCATCAGGTCAGGCCTCTTCTCATAGATCGATTCGAAGATCCGATAGTCTCCACCCAAATATTTCGGCTCTTCCCAGCCATACCCTTCTTGAACGATGTTTGCGCAACTCCCCGCCGCCACCCGAAACTCCGGAGGCGTCCCGTTATTGTCCAATCTATGCCGCCACTTCTCAGGAGTTTTGAATCGCAAGGGAATCCGGCCCTGCTCCGCGTATCCCTCAGGAAACACAATCGGGATCTCCTTTCCATCCAATTCAACCGCATACCCATACTCAGTGCCGCTACGCACCTTGTCAGCAACGCAGTGAACGATGAAATTCTCCCTTTTGCTGCTGACAAGAGGATGCGTTCGAAACAACTCTGCCGGATTATCTACCTCCCAATAACTGACCACGCATTCAGCAACGGAATCCGTTTGTATCCATATCTTAACTTCAGACATAGAGGAATCGCCCAGCAAAGGTCCCGACGCAATCTGAGCAGCATAAGCGCTGCAGACTAATAATGCCATAGCGAAAGTTGAAGAGAATCTTCGCAAACTCATCTGAATTCTAAGGCGTGTTCGTACGCAGATTGCCGGGAATCTGGGCCTGAGCCCAATTCCCGCTTTATCCTAAACCGGATGAGCCTTTCAAAACTCCGAAATCAAAGTGATTCCATAGGTCCTCGGAGGGCCGTAGTACTCGCCAATCGCTCCGGAGGTACCGCGAATGAGCAGATACTCCTCATCAAGTAAGTTGTTCGCCCAGATCTTGATGCTCGAATTTCTTCCCTTCAGATCAAGCCCGATACTTGCATTCGCTAGGCCATAGCTATCTATGAGAAAGCTCGGCGCGTTGCTAGCGCCGGTAAAATAGTCATCCTGCCAAAAGTACCCCACATTCACATTCAGCTCCCCCAAGTTCTCGATCGTCTTCCAATAATTAGAACTCAACGAAAAGGTGTGCTCGGGGGCGGTCTGCAGCTGATTGCCGGTAAAATTCGCCCCGCCGGGTATCATAAACTCATCGTATTCGGTATCTAAGTACGAATAGCTAAGATGAAAGCTCAGACTATGCGAAGTAGCGTACGAGGTCTCAACCTCGAGCCCCTTCGAGGTCGCTTCCGAAGCGTTAAAGATGCTGAAGAATCGCTCTTCGACATTAAAAAACCCTTCCTGCTTGTCCTCGAACGCTTGCGAGAACGCAGACCCGTTGATCGCCAATCGATTATCCATCCAAAGCGTCTTCGCCCCCACCTCATACGCAACCACTGTCTCAGGCTCGAAGCCTAACTCGATCGCGGCGATCGAATTGGTCTCCGTATTGAAGCCGCCCGCAGTAAACCCCTCCGTGCGACTCGCAAACACATTCACGACGTCAGACACGGCCCAATTCAAAGCAACCCGCGACGTAAACTCCGTAAATCCGTTGCGAGGGGAAACATCGAAATTTTGAGCGGCATTGCCTGCATCGATATAATTCACGACGACTTCCTTTTCTTCGTCGGTATACCTTCCCCCTATATTCAAATCTAGACTCTCTTGCAATTGGATCGTAGCGTCGAAGTAGGCCGCATAGCTTTCCGTCAGCGACTCTACATCGTAGGTGCGGTCAAAGAAAGTAGCCGCCCCGCCCGCTCCTAGCAAAACATCGTTCAGGACCCTATCCGTATCTTCATCATAATAATATAAACCCGCGACGTAATCGAAGACGCCGCCTTCCTTGCTGACGAAGCGCAGTTCTTGAGAAAACGAATCCGGATCGTCCTGCTCAGCCTTAATCAAGTGGGTGGACACCGTAGGCAAAGCCACCGCCCCAGCTCCTAAACTGTAATATTCACGAGATTCAGATTTTCTATAAGCAGTGATCGAAACGAGCTCCCCCGCATCTAAATCGAGCGTCGCTTTCAGAGAGGTTCCCGAGATCTTACGGTCGAACGCTTGCGGCACATCCAATTCGCCCGTACGTATATCGCCATCATTGTCTGAAAAATCGGTGCCTGCGCTATCCGACACCAAGGAATAGCCTCGCCCATTGTTCTCATCCTCGCTGTAGTCTGCAGAAAAGAGCAATTCTACATTTTCGGAGGGGATCAACAAAAGAGAGCCCCTCAGATTTATAGAGTCTATACTATTATATTCCAAGCCGCTGAATCTATCAGTGATATAACCATCCCGATCTTTCATGGAAACGGAGAATCTCAGCGCTGACGCATCGCTAAATCCAACGTTGGCCGAAGCCGCAGCTTCCAAATAACCCAAGTTTCCAGCGCTCAATTTAGTACGAAACGACTTATCGAGAAGCTCCGGCTTAGCCGTCGTAATCTGGATGGCTCCCCCAGTTACATTCCGTCCGAAGAGCGTTCCTTGAGGGCCACGCAAGATCGCTATCTGCTCGATATCGAACAAGTTGAAGTCCGAAGCGCTATTGCGAGGTATAAATACATCATCCACGAATACTCCCACAGGCTTGCTTGCCCCGGCTTGCGAAAAAGTATTAT
>JBCCZW010000168.1:0-7887 GCA_039186805.1 Verrucomicrobiota bacterium | reverse complement strand
GCCGTTACCTCGCCAACAAGCTGATAGGCCGCAAAGCCCTCCTAATGCGCCAGGCCCGAAGGTCCCCAGCTTTGATACGAATTCCATGCGGAAAACAATCACATGCGGTATTAATTCACCTTTCGATGAGCTATCCCCCACATTAGGGTAGGTTCTTTACGTGTTACGCACCCGTTCGCCACTCTCATGTTTAATTAGCAAGCTAACTAAACAATCCCGTTCGACTTGCATGTCTGAACCACGCCGCCAGCGTTCATTCTGAGCCAGGATCAAACTCTCCGAAAAAAGAGAGTTCAGAATCCGTGGATTCGTGAACTACGCTGACAAATAAATCTTTATTTATCAGATACTTAAATAATTGATTGGGGTTACAATCAATCGCACAAGTTAAATTTCAAAGAACAACGTCTTCCAATTTAGGAAAGACTCCATCCATTCAAATTTGAATCAGGCCGTCAAGCGCTTTGTCGAAAAAATTTTCGAACCGTGTTTTCCGATTTCTGAATCAGAGTGACCAAATCACCTTTTGAAAAGAACGAGGTCGCGAAACTGCTTAAAGCTGATTTGAAATCAAGTTCTTTTTTCTACTTTTTCGATTTTTCTCAAATTGAGAAAGCGAAGGTAATCTGATCTGAAATTTGAAAGAACGAAAGAGACAGCGAACCTGCCTAATCGATACTTTGAATCAAGCGCTTTTCCAAAAATATTTTGTATCCAAAAATTCGTGACAAAATGCCTGATCGGCGAACCGAATTCAAAGAGCGAGACGGCGAAACCTGCCACGTTGCAATTTAATATCAAGCGTTTTCTGCAGAAACTTTTCGAATAGCGAAAAACTGAAAAAGCGAGCTCTTACCGAGCCTCGATGCAAAGAGCGAGGTGACGGAAGCTGACTAAACGGATTGGCGAATCAAGCCCTAAAACGAAAATGTCGAAAAATCGCTCCGCTATTCGAGCCAGCGAAAGCCCGTATTCGGTTTGCTAATGCCAAACACCGCAGAAAGCCTAACCATTCCCGAGGGTGCCAGGCCAGCTGAGCTTCGGCCCTTCGCGAAAATCGCTGCTTCAATATACTAAAGAACCAAAGTTATCCCTGCGGCAAAGTCCGGATGTCCACACCAGTCAGTGAAAAAACGGATACCCGTTCCCTCTTCCGCGCTCGCATTGCGCCATTTTTTCAACACGATCCGCCAAGTCGCTTCTAAATAGAACGTTGCATCGCAACTAAAAGCCGTTAACCAAGCGATCCTCAAACAGATAACCCTCAATCCCACACCGTTTTGGATATTAAGGAAATCAAGCAAATCGTCGACCTCATGAAGAAATCCGATCTTACGGAATTCGCGGTCGAAGAGGAAAAGTTTAAGCTTCAGATCAAGCGAGATACTGGCACGCAAGCCCAACCGCAAATCGTAAGCTACGTGCCGCCCGCACCTGCGGCCCCTGCGCCCACGATACAAGCAGCGGCTCATGAGGCTCCGGCAGCGCCACCCGCGGCTCCCGCTGAATCAGGCACTTTCATTACCTCTCCCATGGTCGGCACTTTTTATACGGCGCCTTCACCGGAAAGCCCAGCGTTTGCGAAAGTCGGCGACAGCGTACAAGACGACACTGTTGTATGCATTATAGAAGCTATGAAGATTATGAACGAAATCCACGCTGAGCAAAAAGGCACCATCGCCGAGCTTCTCGTCGAAAACGGTCAACCCGTAGAATTCGGTCAAAAGCTCTTCCGACTTTCCTGATCGAGAAGGATTCTCTCAGCAAAAACCAATTTTTGGCGGACAGTCGAAACCTGCCGCCTCATAACTTTTTCAGCAAATGCAGAAAGTATTGATCGCCAATCGCGGCGAAATCGCCCTCCGCATCGTCAGAGCCTGTCGCGAACTCGGAATTAAGACCCTTGCGGTCTACTCGGAAGCAGACGTCGAGTCACTCCACGTGCAACTCGCCGACGAAGCTATCTGCATCGGCCCCGCTCAGGGATCTGAAAGCTATCTCAAAGCAGACCGCATCATCAGCGCCGCCGAGATCGCCGATGTCGACGCAATCCACCCGGGCTACGGCTTTCTCGCCGAAAACGCAGACTTCGCCGAGCAATGCGAATCCTGCAACATCAAGTTCATTGGCCCCTCTTCAGCCTCGATCCGCAAGATGGGCGACAAGGCAGTCGCAAAGGAAACCGTCAAAGCAGTAGGCGTCCCTGTCTGCGGCGGGAGCGATGGTACTGTTGATTCCGAAGACGAAGCCGTCGAAGTCGCCCATGAAATCGGCTACCCGGTAATGATAAAGGCAGTCGCCGGCGGCGGCGGCAAAGGTCTCCGCATCGCCCACAACGACATTTCTCTCCGCAAGGAATTCATCTTAGCCCGCAGCGAAGCGGCCAAGGCCTTCGGAAACGGCGACGTACTTATCGAAAAGTACATCCAGAACCCGCGACATATTGAGTTTCAGGTGATCGCCGACCAACATAGCAAGGTCCTCCACCTCGGTGAACGCGACTGCTCGATCCAACGCCGCCACCAAAAGCTCATCGAAGAAGCCCCTTCGCCCTTCCTTACCCCTGAGCTACGCGAGAAAATGGGCCGCGATGCCGTCAACGCCACCAAAGCCGCCGACTACGAAGGCGCCGGCACCATCGAGTTCCTAGTCGACGACCAAGGTAAGCACTACTTTCTCGAGATGAACACTCGCATCCAAGTCGAGCATCCCGTCACTGAAGAGGTCACCGGTATCGACCTCATTAAGCAGCAGATTCTGATCGCTTGCGGTGAACCTATCAAGTTCGACCAAGAGCACATCACTTTCAACATGCACGCCATCGAGTGTCGCATCAACGCAGAGGATCCTAGCCGCAATTTCATACCAAGCCCCGGCTGTATCGACCTCTACTACGCGCCGGGCGGTCACGGCGTCCGGGTGGATTCACACGCTTATGGCGGATATGTGATACCGCCCTACTACGACAGCATGATCGGCAAGCTCATCACTTACGGGACTACTCGAGAAGTCGCCGTCCAACGCATGTATCGGGCCCTCAGCGAGTACATCATTCGCGGCATCAAAACGACCATACCTCTCCAAAAAGCAATCGTCTCCGACAAGAAATTTCAAGACGGCGAAGCCACCACGTCCTTCATGGATGGATTTATGGAGACCTACGATCAGAAGAAAAAGGCGACCAAGAACTAGGATTTCGAGAACATCTCGCCCTTCGTTTGCAACAAAACAACTAACGGACTACTCTTAACGAAAAGTATCTTTCTAACTCAAAACTCTTAAACCCGACATCCATATGGACACACAAGAGACCACTCTCGAACCCGGCGACGAGCAATCCACCGGACTCGGACAAATCAAAGTCAACCACACTGTAGTTGCCACAATCGTAAAGATGGCGGCTCAAAGCGTCCCCGGAGTCATCGGCGTCGGCGGCAGCTTCATTGAAAACGTATCTGCTCTCTTCTCCAGTAAAGACTACGACAAAGGCGTCCGCGTCAGCGAAGACGAAGCCGGCAACTACCAGATCGAAATCCGCGTTATGATGGAGTACGGCGTGGAACTCGCCAAAACCGCCGAAAACCTCCAAATGACAATCAGCAAGCAGGTCACCAACATGACTAGCAAGCCCGTCGCCGGAGTAGATGTCATCATCGAAGGCGTCAAGATGAGCGAGGAAGAGACCAAAGCCGAAGAAGAGCTAGAAGAAGAATAGGCTCCAGCTCTCCCTCTTGCCGAGGACCATGGACACGCTAAAAGCCATCCTCGATTTTATTTTCGACCTCCCCGCATCCGTATTGCTCGTATGCGGGGTCGTTTTCATTGCAGTCATCGTCGGCCTTAGACTCGCCTTTAAGAGACCGCCCGCTCACTTAACCGCCTTTTCCAGAGACAGCGGGAGCGTCCTCGTTTCGAGAAAGGCGCTCCAAGAGCTAATTAGGCAGACCTGCCTCAACGACGACTGGGTCGAAACCGCAAAACCCACCGTCAAGATATCTGGCTCCAAAGTAGACACTCGCGTCGATCTTAAGCTATCCAGCCCCGAAAATCTCAAAGAAACCAGCGAGCGACTCCAATCGAGAATCACCTCCCTGCTGCAAAAATCGCTTAACTTCGAGCAAATCGGCCAGATACAGATTGTCGTATCCAGCTTCTCAGCGCCAGAAAAAGACGTCCAAGACGCCATAGAGCGTTTAGCCCCCAATTCTAGCGACGCGACGCCAAAGCTCGATCAATAGTCCAGTCGAAAAACTGAGGCAGAACCAAACTCCCCTTTAACCTCATTCCAATCCCCTGCCATCACCTTTAGCGGAGATCTTTCTGATTTTACCTCAAAGTCGAACAGAGCCGCATAAACAGACACTCCCGACCCCTCTAGACTTTTACGCAAACCCAGCCAATCCTTCTCCTTAGCCTTATCGTAGCGGAAAACTGCAAGATCCGTGTAATAGTATACGCTTCCGCTACACTGCATAGCCATCACGAGGGCATTCTCCTCGGCGTTTCGTGACAACCAATTCCCAATCGCCGCATACCTGCCTTCATACGCTCCCGTAAGATAAACGGCTTTTTCTTTCCTGAGGGAGATGCCATGCCCAATTACAAGGACCAAAGCCACCGCATAAGCTGCCAATTTAAATCCCCCGGAAATTCGATCTCCAATTCGCTCCGCCATTCGTTCGAAACCCCAAAGCCCCCACAAAACGAATCCCGGTAGAGCGGGCAGCAAAAATCGCAAAAACCACCATGCTTCGTGGGTATGCCAGTAAACCAGATAGAATATCGTCGTAGGCAACGACCAAAACGCCAAAATCCACGAACGGCGCCCCAAGAATACGCTCCCAATTATAGAGGTAATCACCAAGGCCATCACAATCGGACTCAGCGCATATCTACCGTTCTCCCAAATATTCGCCAAGCTAAGCCAAACATAATCCACTCTCAGCAAGTGACCTATCGAACCATAACCGCTCGCCAACCAATCGCCGTACATCGCCTTATTGGAATACAGCAAAATCGCCAGCGAAGGCAGCCCCCCGACCACCACCCAAGCGAATCTCTTCCAAAACACATTTTCTACGACCAGTGCAGCCACCACAGCGAAGCCCAAAAAGACTCCGGTTGGTCTTACCAAAACCGCCATTCCCAAGGCTATCCCTGCCAAAACCGCCCACCAAAGAGACGCCGGCGAACGAATAGAAAAGAAAATCGTCCACACCGCCAAGCAAAGAGACAGCGCATCGGTCATAGGCGACAAGGCTGCCAAGAAAAACAAGGGCGACACAAACATAGCCGCCATCCCGAAGAAAACCGAAATCCCCGAAACGCCCCAATTCCTTCCCAACTTCCAAAAACCCCAACCCGCTAAGCCAACGACTGCCGCCAGCAATAACCTTATTCCCATCTCCAAGCCGAAAAGCTTAAGCAACGGAGCCATCATCAGAGGCATTCCAATCGGGTAAGTCGGAACCAAGCTCCCATCTCCCGGATTTCGATAGCCCAAAGGATAAAACAGTCGTTCGCCCCCCTCCCACAAATCCAATCCATCAGGCACGCGCTGCTCGATGAGCATCTTTCCGTCCCCAAGCGACCGAGCGAAATTCAAGTAGCCGCTCGAATCCGATCCCCCCGCGACCGGAGCCCCAAACCGAAACACCTCCCAAGCCAAGAAAAACACCATCGCCGCCGCAAACACGCTCGCCCATCGACTCGAGCCTCTCCAGAACCTACCCACTATCCCCGTCTCCTCATTCTCAATCTGCAGCTTTGACATCAAATACGCAAGATGTCGCCGTGACTCCCGCGGACACAAGAAAAAGCTTCCTCCGAAGTATCATGAATTCGCCTCAAGCAATCATCAACGAAACCACCTTCTACGGAATTCTGGATACGCAATACGTCGCTGATGAATTCTGGGAAACCAAGTTTACCTCCCTTGCAGCGGGAGGAGCGAAAATTATACAAATCAGGGCCAAGAATAAAACCCAAGAGGAAACGCGAAATTTGCTAGACCGAATCATCGCTACCAGAAACGCGCTCTCAAAATCGAAACGCCCCATCCTCATCCTAAACAACGATCTAGCGCTTTGCCTTCAGTACCAAAATATCGGGCTTCACATCAAACCGACCAACTCGCCGCTCACTGAAATCAGAGAAAAACTAGGCGACGACCGAATCCTCGGAATGTCCGCCCATTCGCCTAGCGAAGTCGCATCCATTTTGGAACTCGATTCAGGGGTCCTAAATTACTTCTCGATCGGTCCCATATTCAACTCCGCTACAAAACCAGGCGCCTCTCCCAAAGGACTTAAGTACATTACATGGGTCTCCAAATTGAGCCCCAAGCTTCCTTTCTTTTGCGTAGGCGGCATCAATCGCCGAAATGCGCGACAAGTAGCAGAAACCGGAGGACGCAGAATCGTAAGCGTATCCGATGTCCTGCTTGCGGAAGATACTGCTGAGGCCGTTCGTGAAACGATCAATCTGGTCAACTTTGAGCAATAGAAGCGAGAAGCCTCGTGCGGAAAATCCGAGCGAACTATGTTTGGGCAAGCTCGATTTACGTAAACTTGCTTTTCGGATTACGAATTCTCAGAGACTACTGCTCGCTTCGTAAAAAAACGAGGCATCAAAGCGTATTCACGTTTTCGCTACACCATCTTTCGAACTCATAAAGATATCTAAACACTTTGGCGCAGCTCCTGCGGCATCGTTACCGTTTCGCGCCGCTCCCGTTAAGATACCGTGAACGAAGCCGAGCCCAATTGACCCTGCGCGGGCTCTCCACAACAACTATCGCATCTCCGCAAGCTCCGACAAACCAGCTTGTGAAAGATTTACTCAAACAAAACCTGATTATGAAAACCACACTTAACCAAATCGCAAGGGTCCTGAATGTGACTCTTTGCATCGCCGCCGCGGCGGCTTTCTTCGTGCCCAACTCTAACGGTCAAGGCATCACCTCCTCCGGTATTTCGGGCGCGGTGACAGACTCGTCCGGGACTCCGTTTTCCGGAGTCGAAATCTCCATCACCCATGAACCTACCGGTTCAGTCTACACGACGCAAAGCAACGCCAACGGCAGATTCAACCTACGCGGCCTCCGTGTCGGAGGGCCCTACACCTTAAATGCGACAACTGAGGGCTACGGAGACTACATCCGCGAAGGGCTCTTCCTAGAACTCAGTCGGACTACCTCGATCTCAATCAATATGACCGACGCAGGCGAGGTCGTGGAGCTGGCATCTTTCACCGTAGTCGGCGACGCTTCGCTACAGTATGGAGCAAGTGCTGCAGGAGCTGGTTCGGTCATCGGGAGAGAACAACTCGAAGAAACACCAGCTCTCAATCGCTCATTCAACGATATCGCCAGACTAGATCCTCGGGTAAGCATCATGGATGGTTCAGTGAACGCAGGTAAACTAGTCGCCGCAGGACAAAACAATAGAATGAATAGTGTACAAATCGACGGAGTCAAAATCAACGACCAGTTCGGACTTGAAGATGATGGAAATCCCTCGCTAGCAAATCCAATTTCGCTGGAAACCATCGATGAAATAGCAATCGAACTGTCTCCTTACGACGTACGCCAATCAGGCTTTATGGGTGCTTCAGTCAACGCTGTAACCAAATCGGGCACCAACTCATTTAAGGGCTCCGTTTACCACTACTTTGAAGGCGAGGACATGAGAGGAAACAATCCGATCACCGGACAAAAGGACGTCTTCGAAGAAAAGACTACCGGGTTTACTCTGGGAGGTCCCATACTCCAAAATCGACTTTTCTTCTTCGTTTCTTACGAAGAACTTACTCGTGACGTAGCCGGACCGACCCCAGGTTTTATTCCAGATCCTAACATGGTCGAGCAAGTTAGACAGAAGATGATAG
>JBCCZW010000167.1:0-7888 GCA_039186805.1 Verrucomicrobiota bacterium | reverse complement strand
GGAGAGACTACCACACCTTTTTCGCAGACTATAGGGGTCGCTTAGAGACCGACGGAATAACGCACAATTTTCTTATTGGCGCTGACCGGACTTGGGTCGACCGCGACGACAATGAAACTGCTCAAAACTTCAATTTCCCTACAAACCTGATTAACCCAGTTTACATCGACGATCCAATGATTGGCACTAGTCCTGATAAAAATACAGGGAGAGAAATTCGAGACGGAGTCTACGTGCAAGATATGATCGAATTCGATGACAAATGGAGATTATTATTCGGACTTCGCTATGACGATTATGACACCATCTTTCGAGGGAGTGGATACACCACGGACAATCTCTCTCCTCGGACTGGGCTCGTTTTCCTGCCCAAGCCCAACCTTTCAACCTACTTAAGTTACAGTGAGAGCTTCGAACCCAATGGTCCGGTTTCAAATTCGAATTACGAGAACTTAGGAGAAGTTCTAGATCCCACTCTCGGAGAGATGCTGGAAGTAGGCGTGAAGTGGCAATTACTTGATAGTCGATTGCTTGTAAGCGGAGCTCTCTTCACAATTGATCGCAAAGACGATCCGGTAGAAGAGAGAGTTGGAGAAGGAGAAGATACAATGATATTTTTGAGACAACTCGGCCTGCAGCGAAGCGATGGTTTAGAAATTATAGCAACTGGTCTGATCAGCAATCAATTCACGATTTCCGCATCGCTTACGTATCTGGACGCTGAAATTCTGGTAGATGATGATCCTGCAAGTCCGGGTGACTCCAGTCTTGTGGATAATACTCCATCCGGAGCCGGAGAACTTTCGGTCAGCATCTCAGGCGAATATCAAATCGACGAAGGCATCTTCAAAGGTCTCTCCCTTCAAGGCGGTTGGTTCTTCGAGTCGGATCGTCCAGTCGACAACGCCAACACTTACGATCTAGAATCCTACAACCGATTTGATCTAGGTCTCAAGTACGCTATGCCGCTCGGTGAAAAAGGAGGAGTTACCTACCGTCTCACCGCCTCCAACGTTTTCGACGAAACCTATTTCAAAGGCGACAGCCGATTCGCAATCGTCGCCGAGCGACCACGTGAAGTCAGACTTTCAGTCCAGTACACGTTCTAGGCCATATAGACGAAATCTAAGGCATCTGGTTAATCGGATGCATTTCTGGGCAGCGGCGATCGGGTCGCTGCCCGCATTGCTTCTTTGTATCTCGGGACTCATCCTAGTATTCGAAGATGAACTACAGGCTTTTGAGGAACGAGCCTATTCGAATGTAGAAGCCGAAGAACGCCCACTCCCTATCGGCGAGCTTTTATCCGAGGTTCAAGAAAATACGGGAGCCGAGCCCACCTACATCGCGCTCCCAAGCAAGCCCACTCAAGCCGCTCTCGTCGGAACTGAGGACCGACGCTACCATTTCGTAAACCCATACAGCGGGAAGATCAACAAATCGACTGAAGCGCCCGCCATCGCGATGCGAGCGGTACGAGTCTTCCATACCAGCTTCTTCATGGGTCGCTTCGGTACGTGGATTGGCATCATTTCCTCTCTCTTTCTCATTTCGCTTTGCCTCACCGGCTGCTACCTATTTCTCAAGAGAAGAATTTCGCTCGTAAGGAAATTCCGCATAAAATGGAGCTCCCCTGCGAGGCGACACTACGACCTCCACGCGGTCTCAGGATTCGTCACCGCAATTCCGATACTCCTCATCGCGCTGTCTGGCGCTCTAATCGGCCTCGGCGCCCCATGGAGAGATGCGATACTCTTCCTCACAGGCTCCGAATGGAAACCGCGTCCAAAACTGCAAACGCCAGTCGAAAGAGCGCAATGGAATTTCAACTACGAAGAGCTACTGCAAATAGCCGATGCGGCAGCGCCGGCAGATATGTACGTAGAATCGATCATCCTCCCGAGAAAAACCGAAGACCCTATAGCCCTCCGCTTCCTCTACCCATGGGCCACCCGACCCGCTTCCTGGGCCTTCATCAATCCCTCTAACGGAACTCTCATCGAATTCCATCACCACTGGGATTTCGAGGCAGGTCACCTCATTCACAGATTAAACCGCGGTTTTCACTCAGGAGAAATCTACACCGAAGCGATGCGTTGGCTGTGGTTTCGACTCATGATCATTCCCTTTCTGCTCGCATATACTGGGTACCAGCAATGGCGCAGAAAACGATCAATCAGAGCATCCAGGAATCATCCCAGCCGGACCTTATCCCAATGAACACCTCTCAACTAGGCATGTCACTCTCTGACTATCGCCAACCCAGCCGAATCCCCTAATGGATCAGCCGATAATCGGACCTGATCATATATAAAATCGACTTTAAGAAAAATAAAACCATTTGGAGAGATTGCAGTCACTTTAAATTAAAAGCGATTCAATCCCTACTCGTACCAATATTATTATTACAGATAATCCGTTTCAGAGCGCTTTTTTATCCGTCTCCGGGTAGATTTTATAAACTGTGTTCAAGTATAATTTCGGTCTTCGAATATAAACTAGAACGATAATCATGAACAAACACAGTCTATTAATATCAAAAACGAAACTATCAGGCATCGCCGCTCTCGGTATCAGCCTATCGGCGCATCTCGCGGTGGCCCAAGCATCGGATGCCGTAGATTTGGATCCGCTCGAAGTGAAGGGCAAGTACTTGTATTCCAGCCAAGTCAACGCCCTCGAAACGCCAACGCCGATTATCGATGTTCCTCAAAGCCTATCGATTATAACCGCCGATCAAATTGCATTGCAGGGCTTCAACAGCATCGGCGACCTCATAGCCTATACGCCTGGCGTTAACACTTCACAAGGCGAAGGCCACCGCGACGCTGTCGTCTTCCGCGGCGTTCGCTCAACCGCCGACTTCTTTATCGATGGCGTACGCGATGACGTCCAATACTACCGCCCGCTTTACAACCTTGAGCAAGTCGAAATCCTCCGCGGTCCCAATGCCCTCCTTTTCGGAAGAGGCGGAACTGGCGGTATCATAAATCGCGTTACGAAGAAGGCTGTCGTAGGCGAGCAATTCAACACTTACCAAGCGAGCTTGGATTCCTTCGGAGCCTTCGACGTCCAAATCGATAGCAACTTTGACCTCAATGGCGACGGGGGCTTCCGTCTCAACGCTGCCTTCGAAAGTCTCGAGAACCATCGCGACTTCTACGACGGAGAGCGAATCGGCATTAACCCAACCGCCCGCTTCCAGCTGAGCGAAGGCTCGACGCTCGATCTATCCTACGAGTACATCGACCACGAGCGATTCATAGACCGCGGGATACCCACCGGCGCCGACGGCCTGCCCGTCGAGTCTCTTGAAGACATCGTATTCGGAGATCCAGAATTGAATAACTCTGAACTTGAAGCTCACCTCTTGCGCGCCGCGCTAGAGCAGGAATTTTCTGATACGCTCAAAGGGAATTTCAGCCTCTTCTACGGCGACTACGACAAGCTCTACGAGAACTTCTACGCATCGGCCTATGATCAAGCAACCACTCCGGAGCTCGTGACGCTCGATGGATACATTGACACTACCCAGCGAGAGAATCTTGCCTTCTCCGCCAACCTGATCGGCGAGTTCCTCAGCGACGCCATCAGTCACACGTTCATCGTAGGTGTCGAAATTATGGATACCACTTCCGATCAAGACCGCTACAATGCATTTTGGCTTCCCGATGAGAACGCGGACTCAGACACGGAAGTCTTCGATATCGATCGCCCGCTTAACCTGCGCGGAGGCTTGGGCGTGAACTCCAACGGTACCCCCATAACAAATGACTATACCGCCGATCTCAATGACTTCACTCAAGTAGACATCGACGTCTTCTCGCTATACGTGCAAGACGAGATCGAACTCTCCGAACACTTCGATATCGTGATCGGAGCCCGCTTCGACAGCTTCGACATCGACGTTTTCGACGTGAAAAACGATACGCAAACCAGCAGCAAAGACGAAGAAATCTCCCCACGTCTCGGCTTCGTTTACAAGCCCGAGGAAAACATTTCGCTCTATGCGAGCTACAGCGAGTCCTTTCTGCCGCGTAGCGGCGAGCAGTTCGCAAACCTCAGCGGCGACAGAGCTCTGCTTGATCCGGACGTATTCGAAAACTCGGAAATCGGCGTCAAGTGGGATATCGCTCCCTCTTTAAGCCTTACTGCAGCCTATTTCCAAAACGAAGAAACGCGGGCCGCAAGAGACAATGATACGGGTGAGAACTTTGAAGTACGCGGTCTCGAGGTTGACGGCATCGAACTCCAGATTCTCGGTCAAATCGCCGAAGACTTGTTTATCACCGCAGGCTATAGCTACCTCGACGGCGAAACCGCTTCCGGCGCTCAGCCGCGCGAGTTGCCCCAGAACACCCTTTCGCTATGGAGCAACTATCAGGTGACTGACGAATTCGGCATTGGCTTCGGAGCCACCTACCAGGACGAATCCCTGATAAGCGACGGTTCAACCCGGAGGCTTCCAAGCTACACGCGATTCGACGCAGCGGCTTACTACGACGTATCCGAAGACCTTCGTCTGCAGCTAAACGTAGAAAACCTAACGGACGAGCTCTACTTTCCCAATTCCCATAGCTCTCACCAAGCAACCGTAGGCGCCTCCTTAAACGCCCGACTATCCGTCATCGGCCGCTTCTGATAGGGAAAATCGACTTGATTTTAACTTTGGCGAGATCCGTACAGCTCGTTTGTACGGGTCTTTTTGCATCCAAAGCCCGAGCCGGGACCTTCGAGAATCAAACAAGGAACCTAATGTTCGAATCGCAAATCCCACTACGTCTAGCAGCTTCCATCAAAGTTAGTAGGTGCAAATAATTTCAGCTAAATCGCGAGCTAGCTGTTATTCGACTTCTTTGATTTCTTCTTAGCCTTCTTCGACTCCTTGCTACTCGCCTCTTTCGACCTGGAAGAGGAGTAGGGCATTGGGAGCGCTTCATCTTCGGTCACCACACCATCGGCATTAGTGTCGTAGCGACTAAAGGTTCGATCACCCGAAGCATGAAATTCATCGATCGTCATGTCCTGATTCTTGTCCGAATCGAGAAAGCGATAACGTGTATGCGCTTGCTTTACCGACGCCGCGCGTTGATCAGCAAGCTGCTTATCCAAACGGACCTCCCACTCAGCGACATACTCAGCTTCAGTCACGACGCCGTCGCCATTCATGTCCTTCTCCTGATGACTGATTACACGGGCCGCAATGAATTCTTTTTCACTCACTTTTCCATCACCGTCCGTATCATACTGCATCATGAAGCCCTCCTTACTGTGAGCTTTCGGCCACCGGGAAGAACTGGAAGAGCTTTGGCTACTTTTCTTGTCGCTCATCTCATCTCCGGCAAAGCTGGGGTAGACGATAAAAAGACCGAACAAAGCCATTGCTCCTGATTTTAATATATTTCGTGTTTTCATTATTGTATTTCTAAATCTTCTTTTCAACTAGCGTAGCACTTCGAAACTCAAAGTAGTCGTATAGCTGCGATACGGCGTCTCCGCCCCCTCCGGCGCGACATCTCTATAGCGAGTCATCACTACATAAACCCCGGGTTCCTCAAACTCGATGGAAGCCATCCCCTTTTTGTTCGTCTCCACGATCAGTTCGTATTTAGGTTCCTCATACGAACCTCCTTGGCGATAAACCTTCATCTCCTGCTTCTTCACCGCTTCGCCGTTAAAGGTGAGCTGAAAGTCGAATCCGTCATCAACAAAGACTTCGCTGGGATGCGTCAGCGGAACAATCTCCAAGCCCACTCCACTTTGCTGAAGAACCGTTTGAGTGGGAACTCCTTTAGTCACGTAAGCGACCGCTACCGTTTGCGTTTGGAAGTCTGCCGTTTCCGCCCCGTCAGCATTGTACACATAGCTTCCATCTTCCTTCCTCTCGCGACGCAAGTAATCCCAGTCGCCATCGACTTTCTTCATCTTAAACTTCCGCCCGAGTCGATTTCCGGTCGAAAAGCGATAAGTGCCTTCCGTCTCCAAGCTGTTTTCCAGAATGGTTAGCTGATCGAAGATCGCCATATTCCCGTACTCCGAACGCGTACCGTCCGGTAGAACGAAATGAAAGTCTTCCGACTCCATTTTATAGTCCGGAACGAAGAACTCCTCTGTGAAGGAAGACACTACCGTCACTTTCGTGCCCTTGCTCGTAGAGAATACGTTGGGCAATACAAAAGGAGAATGCGCTAGAAGCGAGGCTCCTCCGATCAGACAAGCGACGATTAAGGCCGCGGTCACTTTGCTTATCTTTTTCATAAAAACTGGTATTAAGGTACAAATAGAAAGTATATTGCGGCGATTGAAACAGCGCTCGTCCCCAAAAGGATCATGCTTTTCGCAAAGCGGATTCTAATGAAAAACATCAAAAAGAACCCAAACAACGACATCAGGAGTATCAGGATAGCAGATACATCGATAAGTCCCTTCCAAGCCGCCCCAGACTCCTTACCCCGATGCAAATTGTGCATCAATTCGACCATTCCCGACTTTTCGATCTCATATTCGACGAAACCCGTCGCCAAGTCGACTGTTACATCGCTACTTCCTTTCGCTCCACCAAATCGCAGAAACGCTTCCTCTCCGGGAAAGATCTCCGCGCTCTGAAACGCTCCCACCAAAGAAAGCTCTTTCTGAAGATAAAGAGCCAGACCCGCGCCCTCATCAAGTTTCTGCGAAAGCTCATCCAGCGCTTCCGCCGGCAGTTCAACTTCCAACAACTCCCCTTCTCCCCCCTCGCGTGCGAACCACTCAGGGTGATTCAGCAATAACCCGCTTAGCGAAAAGAACATCAATATAAAGAAAGCGAAGGCCGAAAGATAAGCATGCAACACCCGTGAGTACTTGTGAGCGAATTGAGAGCTTCTATTCGCTCGACGCCTCTTCTTAACGCGCTTGACCGCACTGTCTCTACGAGCAGGAATTTCCGAAGAAGATGAGGAGGAGGATAGCACGAGTTACGATTACTTCTATTTCTTCTTATCAGAGTATTCGACCACTAAGCCTCCGAGCTCGCCCTCCGCCTTTCGACGCGTGCGGTATTTCTTTTTCAAAAGCGGTAGTTCAATCTTCGCCATCGTGCGTCCCCCATGCTCGCGACTGGCTTCAATATTCAGAACATAGTCGCCCTGCGGTACCGCATTCCCAAAATCGTCGAACCCATCCCAATAGATATTATAACGACCTGGCCTTCTCGAAGGTTGGCTAATCGCATCGACCAAGCTCGGAGCTTTCCGGGCGTACCGCCTCCACCAATAGTAATTCTCTTCCGCCCATCGAGTATTCTCTCCCAACATTATGAGCGTCTTGACCAGGCTTCTATCCGTACCGGAAACCCAAATCGCAATATACGGCGCTCGATATTTGGACACTCTCAACTTAGGCACCTCATAATCAACACTCAGCCCAAAGCCCTCAGGCCAAAGAGACTCGGCCTTTACCCCGCTATCATTGGCAATAGTCATGCCACGCCAGCCCTCACTGTAATACTGTCGGCCATCGTATCCAGATAACAAACACTCCACTCCCTCCATGGACTCGGCGAGATCTATCGCTTTGACTACCTTCATCGCGGTAAACGCCGTCGCCAACACATCCGCAGTGAGCGCATCCGGAGCCACCACTGTCGCCGCGTGAGTTCCAGAAACCGGCCACCCGGTATTCGAATCGATGATATGCGAATACTGTTTACCCTCTACCTCGAAAGACCTAGCAGAATGACCGCTCGTCGCAATCGCTCCACCTTCAAGCAAAACGCTCACGGATGGAGCTTCGTTGTCGGCCTGTCCTTCAGGCGACATGACTCCGATCTTCCAGGGCTGACCATTTTTTCCATCTCCGCTTACGCGAATGTCTCCCCCGATATCCAACAAAATACCCCCCGCCTCAG
>JBCCZW010000166.1:0-7917 GCA_039186805.1 Verrucomicrobiota bacterium | reverse complement strand
GTACTTTCATTTTAAGTCGAGTGAGAGTGTTGATCAGTATGACATCCAAGGCGAATTCGTTGCTTGCCGCGGGATTCGCTTGTTTGCTTGGGTCGCCTTATCTTATCGAATGGAACCTTAATAGAAGATTAATGGGAGATGAAAGTATTCATCTAATGCGATCTCTACGCGCATAATCGGCGTTTAAGATAAATTTTACGGCTCATTCATGCGGTATTAAGGAGGCGTTTGCTAGTGTTTCGGTCTTCTGAAAAACTCATTATGCAGAGGGTCGTGGCTGAATCGAATACTGAACTTGGGGATGAGGCGGTCGCTTTGGGAGAACCGGAAATGGGCGAGACGATGGATGGTTTTCAGCTGGTTCGGCTAGCGATGGCGGCTGCTTTCTTGAAACGCTTAGTTGACGAATTGAGAGACAGGGAAGTGGATTTTTAGTTAGGAGTTGCTTGTATCTAGGAGCTTCTTTGCCCGTCGTAGGATCGGGCGGGTGGCGATGCTCTTCCCTTTATGTAGGGGAAAAGTGGATATATACGTTTAATCGCATTTCAAGGCAACCCCTTGGGGCACGATTGTCTTCGAACAAGCGATGCTCCTTGATTGCGAGGATGGAGCGATTCAGTTTCTCTGGCGGTTTATTCGCTTTAGAGCCTCCCGTAAAAGCTCACGGCGGTGGACTTGAAGAAAAGCCAGGTTGGGTTGCCGCTTGAGAGTTCGAGTTCGGAAATGGCGTCCAGAGTGAGCTCGATGGCGAGATGGTTTTCGGGACTAGCGGCGACTTTGGCGGTGAGAAGCCATTTGCCGTCCAGCTCTACAAGTGTTTCAACTTCGGCTTGAAGCCAATTCCGGGCAGATACACCCTGTATCCGTTGATTGGATATGAGTATATCTCGGGAGCGAATACCGGCGAGAGCCTGATCTCCGACGCTTGCTTGTGATTGGGTGGCTACGATGGTTTGAGCGTTTTTGTCGGTTCCAAGTCTTAGGAGGGTTTGCGTATCGGAAACGGCTGCGACTTCGCCGCGGAGAATATTCTCGAAGCCCTCTTGAGAAGCGGAGGCGTAAACGCTGGGCTGGGTGAAGATTCTCGAGGGTTCGCCTTGAGCAACAAGCTCGCCTCTTTCGAGGACGAGTACTTCTTCGCAAAGGGCGAGAAGTTCCGTGGGGTTGTGAGAGACTATGAGCATGGGCGTGCTGAATTGGTCTCGCGCTTTCAGGAGGTAGGGAAGAATGCGTCTGCGCAATTGCCCGTCGAGTGAAGAGAGGGGTTCGTCGAGTAGGAGTAGCTGCGGAGCGGAACAGAGGGCCCTTCCGAGAGAGACTCGCTGGCGTTCGCCGCCGGAGAGTTCCTCGATAGGGCGATCTAGCAGGCTGGAAAGTTCGAGGACTTGTATTACTTCATTGAATACGTTTTGATTCTCTGTTTTTGAATAGTTGGCTCTGCTTGCTCCGGATTGAAGGTTTTGACGAACGTTCCAGTGGGGGAAGAGCAGGTGATCTTGAGGAACGTAGCCGATTCCTCGAGATTCGGCAGGTATGTTTATTTTGCTGGATGCGTCTAGCCAAGGGTCTCCTTTGAGAGCGATGCGACCCTGAGCTTGGGGTCGAAGGCCGGCGATGGCTTCCAGCGCGGTGGTTTTACCTGATCCGGAAGGACCGAAAATCCCGATCACTCGCTTGGAAGATTGGAATCCGAGCTTCAAATCGAAATCCTTGAGGGGAACGGTGATGTCGGCCTCGAAAAGGGCTTCCTTCATCTGTCGAGCTCTCCTGTATTCGATTTTCTAGGACGAGACAATACTTCCGCGAGAAAGACGGCGACGAAACCGACAGTTAGGGAAACGAGGAGGAGTCCGGTAGCGCGGCTTTCGTTTCCGGCTTGTTGGGCGCTGTAGATGGCTGAGGAAAGTGTTTGAGTTCGGCCTGGGATGTTGCCGGCGAGAATAACCGTGGCTCCAAATTCGCCGATGGCTCTGGTGAAGCCCAAGATCGCGGCGGCGAGCAAACCTCGTCGAGCGAGAGGAAGCGTGATTTTGGTAAGACGTTTCCATCTGCTGTAGCCAAGCGTTTGCGCCATGAGTTCGAGACGTGGGTTGACCTCCTCGAATCCGACTCTGGCGGTTCGGATTACGAGGGGAAGGGACATTACGCTGCAGGCGATAACGACGGCCTTCCAAGTAAGGACGATATCTAGGTCGAAGCCGATGGTTTCGCGTCCGAGGATACCATCGTCTGCGAGGAGTCTTAGCAAGAGATAGCCGACGGCCGTTGGAGGAAGAACGAGGGGTAGGCTGGCAAAGGTGGCGACCGCATTTTTGCCGAAGAAATCGTATCGGGCGAGGCAATACGCAATGAGGGTGCCTGGGATCATTACGACTGCGGTGGATAAAGCGGCCCAAACGAGTGTGGAACTGACTACTTGCGCAAGGTCAGTCATGCCTCAGTTTTGGATGGGGATAAATCCGGCTCGAAGGAAGCGGTCGTCATTTTGGGGAGTTTGCAAGTACGCGATGAACTTGCGAGCGAGTTCTGTTTGGGAACTGGATCTAAGGATGGCGATTGGGTATTGGATTGGGAGCTTATCGATTGCTGGGATTTCGAAGAGGAGGCGAATATCGTTGGGTCTGGCCGTGAGGTCGGATTTGTAGGTAATGCCAACGACTTCGCGTTTGCTGGCGACTTGCGCCAGAACAGCTCTTACAACGGGGGCGGGGGATGCGCGAGACCCTAAGGCGTTCCAAAGGCTCGTTCCGTTTGGAACGAGTACCTTCGAGAGGTACTCTTTTGCGTATTTGCCCGCAGGTACGAATTGGGGATCGCCGATCGCAAGGTGGGTGAATTTCTGGACCGCTAATTCGCTGAGATCTGAGAGAGCCGGAATATCGGACTTAGGGTGGGAGATGACGACGAGCTGATTCGAAAGAAGATTCAGGCGAGAGTCGGTCAAGATCTCATCACGCTTTGCGATCTCGTCCATCCAGGTTTGGTCTGCGCTGATGAATATGTCGGCTCTGGGCGTGGAAGTAAGCTGCTGAGCCAATGCTCCCGAGGAGGCGAAGTTGAATACGATTTCTATGTCTTCTTGTCGGGAAAAGTCGTCACCCGCTTCTTTGAGGACGTCGGTGAGGCTAGCGGCCGCGTATATTGTGAGCTCTGTTTGATCCGAAGGCCCGCAACCGATAAGAAGGAAGATCGGGAGGAAGCTTAAGCAATGGCCTAGGAATTTCACGGATAGAACCCATGTCAGGCTTATGGCTTTACTGACAATTGTTTTCAGTCGTCCGCGAGAGCGGCGGATCAGCCTGATTTAACGGTTGGCTGGATCGAGGGCTCTAGAGGCCAAGGGTGTTCGTTTGATTAGCTCGTGGGTCGATAGCTGAATTTTGTGGTTCGGGGAATGAACCCGGTAGTCTGATAGGCTTGGCCCGATTCATTCCCTATTCGAGATCTTGGTTGATGTACCTCTTGTACAGGAGTACAGGCGGTTTTCTATAATTTAGCGCTTGCGGGCAGCGTGGTTTATGTTGCGTTGCTTGGGGTCGATAAAGGACTGATTTTCTACGGATGGAGTTTTCATCAACAACGAATGAGTCGGCCGGTAGGGCCTGGTTGGACAAAGCCGCCATTGTCATGGCGGTTGTTTGCTCCATTCACTGTTTGGCGACTCCGGTGCTTCTGATCATCTTGCCTATCATTGGCAGGACCTTTTGGACGAGCGCGGATTTCCATCTCTGGATGCTTTTGTTGGTCGTTCCTACAACGGTTTTGGCGGTCTTTTCTGGTTGTCGCCGCCACAAGGATAGACAGGTAGCGTTGATGGCGTTGATCGGTGTGGCTTTTCTTTCGGCTTCGGTGGTGACGGATGGTATGTCTGCGAACGGCGGAGACGACGTGGTGAGTGGCGAAGTTTCCTGCGAGGATACTTGCTGCTCGGTGCCGTTGGATACTTCGGAAGATGTTGGGCAGTCGATTGCAGGTATCGTGTTCCAGTGGGGAACCTTTCTCAATCTACTGGGCGGATTGTTTTTGATCGGAGGTCATCTTAGGAATTTCCGACTCTGCCGAAAGCGAAATTGCTGCGATGCGGTTTGAGGCCGAGAGGCTTTAAGGTGAGTTGAGGCGTTATTTTTTCCCTTCGCTCGCTTCGCTGAGGAGTTCCTTTGCCCGCGCGATTGCTTGCTCCTTCTCTGGCCCCTCCGTCATTTCGAACGCCTTGTTGAGCATGTCGAGAGCGGTGTCGGTGTCGATGAACTCCAGTTCAATTTCGCTTCCGCCGAAGATTGGTTCGCAGTCAGGGGAAGTGGTATCGATTATGGGTTCTTCGAGTTTGGATTTTCGCTCCATCCAAATGCGATACGGTTCGCTGTCCTTTTGCTCGAAGGCATGGAAAGGGGCGCGTTTGTCGAGTTCCGCCTCGCGAACGGCTTTGGCGAGATCGGGAACGCGTTTTTCGATTTCAGGTAACGCGTTTTCCATTTGGAGGTCCCACATGAGGAGTCTGCCGCTTCGCAGGGCCCGGTAGTGAAAGAGATCGGGCCGTTCGCTAATAGCCTTTAAGACGACTTCTTGAGGCGCCTGAAGCACAAGGCCTTCAAGACGCGTTGCCAGAAGCATGGATACTAGATATAGCGGTAGGGGAAGCGGCGTGGTTTCTTCCATGTGAAGTGGAAATTGACGAATGCTCTTCGCCGAAGCGAGGAGAGAATTTCAATCAATTGCGGTACTTCCGTACCACCTCATTCAAATAGGGCAGCAATGAAGCTCCGACTCTCGGATTAATTTCGAAGATGTAGCACTGCCCTTCGATCAGCTTGTAGTTGAAGCAACAGATGCCGTTAAAATCCATAGCGGCGAGGATACTGCCGAATAGGTCTAAGAATAGGCAGGAATCCAGCTCGGTTCGCGAGGAGTAAGCGCACTGTACCCCTTTAACGTAATAGTTGGATTTGTATTGAAAGCAAAGCGTCTTTGAAAATTCGATACATCCGTCTTTATAGAGTATATGGCAGGTGTACTCGTGATCATCGATGATGTAAGCTTGTTTATAGTATTCAGAGGGATCGGATACTTCTATTGCTTCAAGGTCTGATCGCTCACGAATAATATGCGCATTTCTTCCAAAAGCATCGACTCGCTTTTTCAGTATGTAGGGATAATCAATTTGGTCTTCAAATTTCGTAATGGGGGGAATATTGGATTCGAAACCCTGGTTCATCATCCATTCGCAGAAGGTCCATTTATCGTCGCAAATTTCGATGGCAGTTTGGGGAGGGGATAGAAAATAGTGGTTGGTAAGATTGGAGTCTCCTGCGGTTGAAAGCAAAATTTGGTCTTCTACTGTGAGAGCAACAAGGACATTCTTAGGTTCGGGCTTTATCTTGTTGAATGCAAGGAGACGGACCGCGTACTGTTTGTTATCGATACTCTTGAGAATTTCCGGTTCCCACTCCTTTTGCGTGGAGAAAGTAATTGGAATTCTCTCACGCCCTATCCCTCTTAGTCGACCTTGTATTCGAAGTTTTGTTACCTCAAACAAACGAAGGCTACGATACTTGAGTACCGCGAATATTTTTTTGTAGCGTCTCATATGGGAAACTTAAGGCGAATAGGCTAATCATGAGAAAACTCGTGATGTAGTAGCCAGGTGGGTGTTGTATATACCGGTGTAAAACGATCATCGATAAGAGCCCCCACCAATAGAACCAAGGAGAACGAAGAGTTGCCGAACGGAGGGCGCCTATGCCGTCGAATTTTCCGAGTTCATTTTGGGTGAAACCGAAGCTATTATGGACGGAAATCTCAAACTGACTATTAGGGTCCAAGACTCTTTTGAAGAGAAGGAGTAGCTTGTTGGGTGGCTTAGGTAGACGGAGAGTGAGCGGCTCGGAATTCCAAGAGACAGTTGCGATCATAACTACGAGGGCAGACTGCAAAAAGTGACCGAAAGTCTGTCCTCCCAACAGTACATAGAGTCCGATATGAAATCCTACAGCGCACCATACAGCGACTGGGAGCCACCTTTTGGAAAGAAAGAGGAGGCCCATACCCACCTCAAATGTTATAGTGAGATAGGCTAGAAACTGGCCAAATCCTAGTTTACCGAAATATTCAGCAAACCAATTAAACCAGGAGTTCCCTCTCAACCAGTGGGCCATAAATTGCCCGCTTCTCCAGTCGACTTCCCAAAGCTTGTTTAAGCCGGCGGCAATATAAACAACAGTGAGCTGAATGATGAGTAGCCATGGACGTTCGTCTTTCTTATGACAGGCGGCCAAAATAAACGCGCAGCCGCAGATAAATGTGTGGTTTCTGTAATGCGTGCGATCGCTAAGGATGATGAGCAGGACGATGACGCCTAGCATGAATGCGGCCAGTCGGACTCGTAAATTGAAAAGCAATGCAAAGCCTCCGAGCCAATAGGCGGTCTTTAATGTCGAATTGTAGAGACCTTCAACTGGCCTCAGAATGTCGAGTATAGGGAGTAGCGGTAGATGGGGTAGCCCTTGAAACTTAGTGTGGTAGTATGACGCGAAGAGCAGGAACCAGAGAAGCTTGCACATCATAAGAGTCGCCGGATACATCTCTTGTCCGGTAACTCGCAGAGGCCTCAAAGATAAGTCTAGGACTTTGGAGGATATTCCCATATCTGCTCAGGTTTTCCGTTCACTGAATAGCGCACGGTGATTTGCGCGCCGTCCGTTTTTCCGTAAGTCTCTTCGTACTGCTGGATGGGGCCGAGGATCTCTACGTAACTCCTAGGATTCCCTCCTTTATGGTCCAGATGATAGCGCGTCTTAATCTGTTGCGGCGTGAGGGCTCGGCCATCTATCACGACCTCCATCTGATAGGACGTATGCATGTCGAAAGGCGCCCAGCAAAAGTAGCGAGAATCGACCACTTTAGCGTAAACGAATGCTGCCAGTTGGAAGGCAATAAGGAGTAGGCCTAGGGTGTGCAGACGGGTCATATGGAGGCGATTTTTGCGAAGTATTCGAGGGAACTCGAATTATAGCGAGAAACAACAGATGGACAGCTTTTTCATTTAACGGTCTTGAGTTGCATTGCTAAAGGGCAGGTTCGCATTGATTCTGTGGATGCCTCTAATTTGGGTTCAAATTTCCTGATATTTGTGTTTGCGCAAGGGTGATCACTTGTTCATTCGTCTTGCTCTTCCAAAAATTTGGACGTCTGGAGAGATGGCTGAGTGGTCGAAGGCGCGCGCCTGGAAAGTGCGTGTACGGGAAACCGTACCGAGGGTTCGAATCCCTCTCTCTCCGCCAGTGTATCGATGCCTGTCGAAGATACAAATGCGATTTCTTCTACTGGGTTTCTTCGACCGAAAGCCGCAGGAAGATTTCGTGAGACTCGTCTCCGGAAATCGATAGACGATACTGAACTTCCTCGTATTCGTCGCTTCCAGGAAGGTCGTTGATGATAGTTCCATCGTCTGCAAACGGCGTCCAGTCTCCCGATTCGAGGTCTGTGCAATGCAGCACGGTGTATCGAATAGGCAGGTTAGCTCGATCGATCAGTTGCACGGTAGAAAAGAGCACTTCACCCGATTCTCCGTGAATCACCTTTGGCGTTCCGCCCAGTGAGGACTTATTCGTAGGGTCTCCCCCGACGCCGTATTCGTAGAAATTGGACAGTCCGTCTCCGTCATCATCATCCAAGGGTCCACCGATCAGTTCGAACCTCGCGGCAAAGGTGTCGAAACCGTTCTGAGCCTCCAGGGGCTCAAAGGTTAGAGCATTTTTCTTTGATTTAGACGCATTTTGTTAGCGCTTTTGCCCTAAAAGTGCGTATATAGCGGTATCCATGAAAGAACTCAGCATGGATTTGAAGAGCCGGGCGATCAAGCTGCTCGAAGAAGGATCGAGCGCCGCCAAGGTCGCGGAGCGACTGCTCGTGAGCAAGCGC
>JBCCZW010000165.1:0-7938 GCA_039186805.1 Verrucomicrobiota bacterium | reverse complement strand
GTGGGGGCGATGCCTCCGTTTGGCAACTTGTATGGAATGAAGGTATATGTGGGCCCAGAGTTAGCTTTGGATAAGTTGATTGCCTTCAACGCGGGGAACCACGTCGAATTGCTGCAGTTGAAGTACAAGGACTTCGAGAATCTAGTGGAGCCGATTATGCTTGAGTTCGGAGTAGTCGGGTAGAATTCCACGTGTGCGATCTCTTTTCTGCAGAGCGGCGCTCTGGGTAGATTTTGCAAGGTCTTGTCGATGAGGTTGACCTTGATTTTTGGGCGTACATTTTGAGTGGCAATCTATGTACGAGGTAAAAGTTAAGATTACTAAGGAGGAGTTTGGAAAGTTCGAATTCTTGATGTTCGAGACCGAGAGTCTGCAGAACTGGAATTTGTATGAGAATTTTGATGACAAGGGCTACTGGCTTCAGGGGATCTTCGAGACGGATGAGGAGGCTTGGGATTCGTGGCGGAGCGCTGCGCATGAAGTGGAGGACTTGGCTCAGCCGGAGATCAAGAAACTGGAGGACGAGGATTGGAAGGAAAGCTACAAAGATCACTTTAAGCCTTGGTCGATTGGGAAGTTGCATTGGGTACCCCAATGGTTGAAGGGCTCGCACGAGCTAGAGGAGGGCGAAGAAGCAGTTTGGCTCGATCCTGGAATGGCTTTCGGCACGGGCAACCATGCGACCACGCGTCTGTGCGTAGAGCAGCTGATCGCTTATAAGGCGCAGTGCCGAGATACCGCCGAGGCCCGAATCGTAGACGCTGGTTGCGGTTCGGGGATACTTGCGATTTCGGCGAGCAAGTTGGGCTTCGAGAAGATCGCGGGTTTTGATATCGACGGTGAGGCGGTTCGTATCGCAGTTGAAAATGCGGAGAGTAACCAAGTCTCGAATACGAATTTCTTCGTCGGCGATTTGGGTCGAGGATTAAGCGAGGCGGGAGCGGATTGTCTGATGGCCAACATTCTGGCGAACGTATTGGTGGCGAATGCGGAGCAGATCCGCAATTCGGTGGCCTCGGGCGGTTGGCTAATCTTGAGTGGAATCCTTGGCAGTGAAGTTGAGGAGGTGAAGGCCCATTTTGAATCGATGGGCGGTTTGAGAGATGGCGTGATCACTTTGATGGATGAGTGGTCCGCGATTCGTTTTATAAAGGATTAGGAATCGCGGAGGGGTTTCGCCTTTGAGCTCCTGAGTCTGGGAGAGGCCAAGGAGATCGCCTTTTGAGGTACAAAATGTCCTATGACTTTTATCATCTAGGCGCCGCGTCCGTGCCGCACTTTTTGGATGAAAAGAATCGGTTCTGCGGAACCTGGGAAGAAGGCTCATCAACGTTTTCAGCTACGCAGGGTAGGCTGCTCGAATCCCACTTTGTGAGCTAGAGCGCGTAGATACGGGGGATGTGGAGATCGCTTAGGGTGGGGATGGTTTCTTCGAATGCGCCTTGGGGAAGTTGGCTGGTGAAAGGGGAGAATATGGCGATACTTTGTTGGAGTGGCGTGAGAGGGCTGAGGATGGATAGGACTTGGGAGAGATCGTAGTTTTTTGTCGGAGTGAGTTGAGCGGTCTTTTCTAGGAGCGTACTTAGGTTTCCAATACGGTAGTTGGCTGAGGTTTCTCGGGTGGCATCCGTGTAGTGGGGAAGAAGCGTATGATGGGTGGTGGGCTCGAATTCGTCGACGTGGTGGTAGACGTCGTCGTCTTCTCGATAGGTTTCGATAACGTGGAGGAAGATCGCGGCAAGGTGACTCTTTTCGCCCCACGCGTAGTGGATGAATTGCTCGTTGCCGGAGTAAACTATTTGCGCGTGGTCGGTGGAAAGCACTTTTAGAGCTTTGCCGTCGAAGCAGTATTGTCGCTCATCAGGTGATAGTTCGAGGTAGGTTGAGGTGGCCTGAAGTTTGGGGAGTATTGTATCATATTTTATGGATACATTGATTGAAGGGGAAATCGCGGGGACGAGTTTTTGAAGGTAGCGTTTTGTAAAGCAGTATTCGGTGTATTGGCCGCCTAGTTCGAAGCCGTGGTATCCGTAGCGGCGGCGTTCGCCATAGAGCCAGAAAAAGTCGCAGTCGGCGTTCTTTTCGATGGCGGCTTTCATTAGCGCTTGCATGACGCCTTTACCACGGGCTTCGGGAGCGGTTCCAACTTGACCGATGCCGCAGGCATCGAAGGCTATGCCCTTATGCATGAGATCAAAGCGGTAGGCGCCGACGCAGCCGATAATTTTGCCGTTTTCACGGGCGATGGAGTGTTCGCCGATGCGGTCGTCTGTGAAGAGGTGGGGCAGGCGGTCTAAGAAGTAAAAGGGTTCGCCGCCGTGGGTGAGGAATGCGTTTACGAGGAAGTCGCCGAGTTCTTGGCGGTCATTTGGAGTTGCGGTTGCGAGTTGCATTTTGGGGGCTGCGGCTCACTGCCTCGAGGATGATGAGGAGGACGATAGGGGATTAGGGATGGTAGCGTTGGAAGGCTTCGATGGCTTCGTATTCGGCGTGGCCCAGTCGGTCGTATTGGACGGCGAGAGCTTGGTTGGTTTTTTCGGCTTGTTGCCAGTGTTCGCGGATTGAGGTGTCGCCTCCCGGGGATTGGCTGCGTTGGGATTTGTGGTGATAGATCGCTTGGATTTTGTCGGTGAGTTCTTTGGGGCTGAAGGGTACTGCCATGTCGATTTCTTCTATCGCCCAAGCTCTCTCTGGGAGGCGATAGAGCCAGATGCGACAATCATTGAGCCAGCTTTCGCCTTTGCAGGATTCGAGGGCTTCTTGAAAGAGGCGGAAGCAAACGGCCGGAAGGGACGAGGGGTCGGCTTCGATACCGGTCATATAGATCTGGTGCGGCATGGCTTCGCGTAGGTAGTTGGCGAGGATGTCGACGTCTTCCTGTTGGTAGTTGAATCGGCGGGGGCGGCCCGCCTTGTAGAAAGGGAGATCCAAAAAATGGATACGATTGGAGTCTAGACCTGTACGGCGGAGAGCCGAACGGGTTTCAACGCGGCGTAGGTGACCCTTGAAGGTGCGAATATCGGGGGAATCGAGGTCGAATTGGCCTTTGGCTCTGAGTTGCTCGAGAGCGGCTTGCGCAATAGCCCCGGGCGAGTTGGTTTCGAGTTCCTGGGCGAACTCTGCCATGGTGAGCGCTTCGTTGTCGGGGACGAGAAGGCTGCCGGAAGTGAGGTAGGCGACCGAGGGTTCGTGCTCTTGGTCTAGAAGGCGTTTTAGGGTGCCTCCCATGCCGAGCAAATCGTTGTCGGGTTCGGGGCTAAGAAGAAGGGCTCGCTTTGGGTGCGGGCTCGCTCTTTCCGGGCGGGAGGAGTCATTGGAGTTTGGTTTGCCTCCGGGCCAGCCTGTAATGGTTCTTTGGATATCGTTGAAGACTTCGATGTTGATTTGATAGGAGCTGGCCCTTTGCGTGATGAGATCGGACATACCGTTTTCGCTGTAGTCTTCGTCGAGAAGCTTGAGAATCGGTTTTCGGCGTTTGAGCGAGAGCCACGCGATGGCTTTGCGCGTCATTCGAGGCGTCCACTCCACGGGACCTACGAGCCAAGGGCGATCGATTCGGGTGAGGCGTGAAGCGGCGGATTGGTCTATAAAGAAGGTGGCGTTGTCGTGCCGCTGGAGAAAGCTGGCAGGGAGGCTTTCGCTTTCTGGACCCTCTATGGCTTCGGCGATGACGGAGGCTTTGCTTTGTCCCCAGGCCATCAATACAATCCGTTTGGCGGCAAGGATTGTACCGACGCCCATGGTGAGAGCGTGGCGGGGTACGTTGCGTTCGCCTTGAAAGTCGGCGGCGGCATCGCGGATGGTGAGGGAGTCGAGGGTGATCATCCGAGTGAGGCTATCGGGGCCGGAGCCTGGCTCATTGAAACCGATGTGACCTGTACGGCCGATGCCAAGGATTTGGAGGTCGAGGCCGCCTTCGTCTGCGATCTGCTGCTCGTACTGGCGGCAGTATTCGAAGGCCTGGTTGCGTGGAATTAGGCCGCTTGGCACGTGGATGTTTTCGGCTGGAATATCGACGTGATCGAAGAGCTGATCGTGCATGAAGCGCCAGTAGCTTTCGGGGTGCTCGGGAGCGAGACCGTGGTATTCGTCTAGGTTGAAGGTGACGACGTTTTTGAAGCTGAGACCTTTTTCGCTGTGTAGTCGGATGAGTTCGCGGTAAAGGGGAACGGGGGTGGATCCGGTGGCGAGGCCGAGGACAGCGTTTTTCCCGGCTTCCGCTTTAGAGCGGATGAGGTTGGCGATTTCAGCCGCGATTTCGCCGCAAGCGGCTTGGGCATCCGGCGAGATCTTAGTAGAGATCTTCTCGAGTTGTTCGTATTGGGTATTTGGATTCATGATAGAAAGTGGGAGTGGGGCGATTCGATTGATGTTAGGAGTAAGAGTGAGTGATGCGGTCGAGGTGAGTGGCGATTCTTAGGAGGGCTTCGCGGAGACGGTAGTACTCGGAGGGTTTGTTGCGGAAGTGCCAGAGTTGAGTGAAGGTGGATTCGTAGAGGCGGATCTCGTCGGCGGTGTTGCGGGCGTTTTCCGGGATGGGTTGTTGATTCGCCTCGGCGATGAGCGGGATGGCGGCCTTGTGGAGGATCAGATGTCCTTGAATTGCGTGATGGATTTCTCGGATTTCAACGATGGGGTCTTCAATTTGGAGCGATGATAGGCGAGTTTCTAATTGATCGATGAAGGCCTGGATATCTGTTGAGGCTAGCTGCGTTTTCTCTACCGGAAAGCGATTGATGGGGCTTCGCCACTCTTCCTTGATTGAAGGAGATTCTTCGAGAAAGAGGGTGAAGTCGAACCACCTAACATAGTGTTCTTGTTCGATGAAGAGGAGCGTATCGATAATGCTATTTGTTTGGTCGAGGTAGATAGGCCTGGCGGCTGCAATGAGGAGGGCCCTTCTGTCGTCTTCAGTTGAGTTTGTTCCTAGGGTGTTGTTCCAAGAAATCGCTCCGGCCAAGCGAACTCCAAAGCGGGTGCAGCAGAAGTGGCTAGGATGGCCGCGGTCGCCCCAGTCTGTTGTGAGAATTCCTGCTGCTTGGTGGGCTTTGCCTTTGGCGGCGAAGCGAGAGATATTGATGGCTGCGAGATCAGGAAGCATCGAGACGGTATTCCAGGTTTGGATACCGGGACAGATATAAAAGGGAATTTTCGCTTCCTGGAAGCGTTCGCAATGGCTGTGTTCGAGGTCTCTGCTGTAGTCCCAGTCTAGGCAGATTGAGTTTGATGGGATTTCGGCAGTGATTTCAGGGTGCTCGGTGATGACGTCTCCCCAGAACATGGGCGTTTTGCCGTGAGAGACGACGATGTCCATGACTTGCTTCAGGAATTCGATGTAGAGACGGTGCGTTCCGACTTCGCCGGCGAGGGCTTTGTTGCGGCCTTTGCCGAGGTCGAAGGTTTCGTCGCAGCAGATGTTGAATTGATCGGAAGAAAAGTGAGGGATGAGCTCTTCGATCATCTGCCGTACGATCTCAATCGACTCTGGGTTTTGGCAGTCGAGAGTGAAGTGGGCCATGTGATCCCACCATGAGAAGGGGCGCTGGGAGGCGTCTTCCTCCAACTCGTTGAGATGAGCAAAGCGAGGTTTGGTGAGGGGAACGCAAAAGTGGCCGAAGGTCGATAAGGAGGGGACAAGTTCGATGTAACGAGATTTGCAATACAGGTCGAGCTCTTCGATTTCAGCTCCGGTCAGAGGATCCGCGCCTTCCCAAATGGCAGGGAAGCTTTTGAAAGCGAATGTATGCTCCATATAGAGCTGGAGCTGGTTGAGCTTGGCATCGGCGAGGTCGTCGGCAAGTTGCTTAAGCGTGGCGAGGGTAGGAACTTTGCCTCGGCTGATGTCGTAGTAGTAGCCTCGATACGGGAAGTCGGGAGCGTCTTCGATCTGCGAGAATGCGATTTCTTTGTCGATCAGTTGACGGAGGGTCTTGAGTCCGTAGAAGGCGCCCGCTGGCGATGAGGATTTTAGGGTTATCGACTGCGTGTCGAATTTAAGAGAATAGGCTTGCGGTTTGATCGATGCGCTCGCGAGCACGCTGATTTGATGCGAGCTATTTTCGCTTGGGAAAAGTGAAAGTTCTCGAGAAATTTCCGGTTCGTTCGACCAGTTGTTTTGGGCGATTGCAATTCCAGAGATCTTGAAGCGAGTATCCGAAGATTGGGTATGTCTGGGTTCTGGGAAGATTTTCATAAACAGCTAGGCATCGGCTTCGAGCTTCGCTTGCACATCCTGAGTGAATGCAGATAAGAGGGGAGCGACGATGTCTGATAATGAGGTTTGATCGTCTTTGGCGAGAGGGGAGAGATCTATGGCGTAGGTCAGCGCTTCTGCCTCGTCGCCTGATCGCGGCTCGAAGAAGGTGGCATTGGCGCGTCGGCGCCCGAGGGTAGCGAGGTCGTAGCGTTTGCCCCCTTGTATCTGAGAATCGAATACAGAGATGAGCTCTGCGGCAAGTTCCGGATGGCGATCGACGGGAAGGGCGATTTTGTGGCTGTCGAGCATCCAATCTAAATCGCGCCAGACTTCGCATCCGTAGATTTTCTTGGGGCGCTTTTCGACGGGGAGGCGACGGAGAGCGGTGACGCAGCAGGAGAGGCAAGCGATGTGTGTGCTGTGCTTGTCGGCCGGATTGTGGAGGTAGAGGATTTCGGGTTGAGTGGCTTCCAGGAGGTTAGCGAGATCTTCAATCAAGCTCGCTGCTTTCTCCCTCGCGTCGCTGCTTTGGTAGCCGAGGAGCGCAACGAATGCGTAGCGGCCGAGGTCGGCGGCGGCTTTCTGTTCTTTGGCTCTGACGGCGGCCATTTCATCGTTTGTGTAGTGGGCGGAGGTCCCGTTGCGAGAGCAGCCGCGCCCTTCGGTGATGGTGACGCCTGCGAAGTGTTTCTCGTTGGAATCGTAGCACTCGGCGATGCCGTGATAGGCGAATATTTCGAGATCGTCGGAGTGCGCTCCGATTGCGAGATGGGTCACCTGCTCAGGTTTGATAGCGACGCTCGATGGGGGGATATGAAGGTGAGAGTTAGCGTTTGCGAGCTGCATGTTATCGAGAGGTTATGCGCGAAGCGCGTTCGCGTCCACAGTTGGATGATGAATGAATACTATCAGCGGGGAGTGAGTTGCGTTTTGACAAAAAAGGAAAAGAATTTGATAAAAACGGCATTGTGAAAGGAGACCGAGATTTAGAGACTTTAGCGAATTTGTCTGGGAATTTGGAGTTGCCGCATAATTTCTTCAAGGGCTGCGATTCGAAGCTGCTGCCGGAGGCGAAGAGCCTACTGGTTTTTTCGCGAAGGAGTTTCGAGGAGCTGCAACCGCGTTTGCGAGCGGCGAGTCCGCATCCGCGTTATGTGCTGATGGTAAACTTGAAGACTGCCGGGGCGGTGAACGTGGATGGTCGCGTTTATCCCTTGAAGCCGGGGGAAGCCTTTTTGGTTTTTCCGTATCAGCTGCATAACTACTTGAATCTGGAGAGCGATGACCTGCTCTGGACGTTCGTGACGTTCGAGTCGAATTCTCGGGAGGCGCTGCAGGAGCTGAAGAATCGGAGGGTCGAATTGGGTGATGAGGATCGGGCTATATTCGGGGAGTTGGTCGGGTTGTTTTTGCGTTGGCAGAGAGGAGAGATGGAAGTGGCGAACGAGATTTTGATAAATGCCACTTTGCTTTTGGATGGGTTGCGGAAAAAGAGAGAGAGGGAGAGTGGGGAAGGGGCGTTTTCGCTCGCTGAAATGGAAACGAGCGAACTTCAGCTTATGGGGGCGGTGAATCGGTATTTGGAAACTGAGGACGCGGAGAAGATATCGGTGGAGGCGATAGCCGAGACGGTGGGCATTTCAGAGCGGGGCTTGAGGGATAAGTTCTTGAGGGATACGGGATTTCGGATCGGGGACTATATTCGCTATTTTAAAATGAATCGGGCGATGCGGTTGTTGGCG
>JBCCZW010000164.1:0-7965 GCA_039186805.1 Verrucomicrobiota bacterium | reverse complement strand
TAGCGCACCGCGTTGGTGCCGGAGGCATTGGTCGCCGCCATTCCGCTGAGTCGAGTAATCTTCATCTAGGGCATTGTCGATATAGACCGTTATCGTCAACCTGTCGCTAATAGCCTTAGCCAATCGCAAATCGACCAACCAGAACGCGTCGTTCTCCAGCGCAGCGAGATTCTCAGCCTCGGAGTATGTCGAATCCGTATAGCTCGCATCGATTCCGAATTGCCAGCCTTCGCCAAAGCGATAAACCGCGCCGACGTTACCGCTCCATTCTGGAGCGCCGACAAACTCCTTTCCGGACAAATCTAACGGAGCCCCGCTCTCAAAGGAAACGAAGTCTTCAAACTCGGTTTCAGAATAGGCAATACTCGAGTAGAGCTCCAGACGCTCGCTTGCAACGTAGCGAAGGTCGATCTCACCACCCCAAAGAGTAGATTCGGCCGCATTGGTTGTGACCGAGGCTCCGATATCCGGAACGATATTGGGGTCCGTGATCGCCACCAGTTCGCGAACCTGCATGTCCTCCCACTGCGTGTAAAAGACGTTTGCATTGAATAACAGGTTGCTGCCAAGCCATTCGGAGCGGAACCCTATCTCGTAGTTCTTCGAAAACTGCGGTTCGAAAGGCACGATGACCTCTCTCGTCACAGGCGTGCCAGAGGTGGAATCTGTCACATTATACGTCCGTTCCCCGCCTTCGCGAAAGCCCTCCTGGTACGTAAAGCCGATCTTCTTTCCTGCATCCAGTTCATAAACGACCCCCACCTTGGGTACGGTCGCGTCGCTTTCCTGGGAACCGAATTCGCTTTCATCATAACGCACTCCGACTACGCCGCTCAGAGATTCGATGATTGGGAATTCGACCTCACCGAAGATTGCCTGGCTATCGCGACCGCTGAAGCCCGTTCCATCCGATAAAGAAGCGCCTGCAGGAAGAGTGAATCCCGGTGGCAAGGGAGGAAGGCCAGGGAGAGGAAGACCCCCAGGAGGCACGGTAAAATCGGTCGCTAGAAATGCGAAAGTGCGACTCTTGTTATCGCTTTCACTGTAGAAAAAGCCCCCGACTGCCCGGATTCCGTTATCCCCCTCAAAACTAAGCTTTAGCTCTTGATCGAAGACCTCTTGATCAAACTCGCGGGCTCCAACAACCGGGATTATTCCAAAGAAGGAACTCTCAAACTGAGTATAGATGTCGAAATCGGAGTATACCGTTGAAGATTCGATGCGAAGCGACTCTGTCAGCTCAAAGGAATTTTCGAGATTTATAGAGTAAACTTCCTTAATTCGAACATCTTCAGTGTTCTGAGCGAGCAAGCGGTTCTCCGGAAATTCCGCCCGGTTAACAGACACCGAACCATACGCGGCATCCGAGTAACTCATTTTCAGAACGCTAGTCCAACGATCAGTCGGTTCCCACAAAAGCCCGAGGCGTAATAGATCACGGTCAATCGAATCAACATCGTCGATCTCAAGGATCGGATTGCGGACGAATCCGTCGCTACGGACAGCCTCAGCGGAAACGCGGACCGCCAAAGAATCCTGAATGACTGGGAAATTGGCCGCGACGGCCAGCTCCTGCTTATCCCCGTTACCAACGCCGATGCGAAGTTTTCCCTCGCGATGATGGACCGGGTCTTTCGACCTTATATTGACAGCTCCCGCGAGCGAATTCGCCCCGCTCTGCGTAGACTGCGGGCCACGCAAGACTTCCACCTGTTCCAGATCCCAAGTCGAGTTTTCAATTGAAGCTTGATTCGCAACCAGGGAAACGCGATTGCCGTCAATCGTAGTAGTGATAAGACCGCCGGTACCGAGACCCGCGGGACCAGAGGAACTGATGCCGCGAATCGCGATGCTAGAACCGAAGAGGTTCACGCCCGCTTTTCTCTGAAGCACGTAAACGAGGTCGATATCCGCCGTACTTTCGATGTCGAATCCCATCGTGACCGAAGCGCTCGTCATCGAATTCTGAAGCGTCCGATCCAAAAGCTCTCCCTTTAAGGTAACGTCTGCGAACCGAATTAAAGGAGGGTCGGTCGACCGGCCCCTTTGTACGACTACGCGATTTGCATCCAACATCCTGAATTCTAAACCGGTGCCCACTAGCAGCCGCTCCAGAGCAGCTTCTTTTAACATCGTTCCGTAAACCGAGCTGGACATCTTCCCCTCTAGCAAATCTGCATCCGCCGAAACTCCCAAACCCGAGGCAATCGCGTAAGCCGTAAGGGCTTCACCGAGAGGCTGAGCCTCGATCTGAAAGTCGATGGACTTGGATTGGGCCGGCCCTTGCGCAGCTGTCCTAGAAGGAAGAGCGATTGGGCTCAGGCATAACATGGCGACCAAGAATCGCGCGGTAAATCGGCAGAGACGAGCCAGACCTATTTCAAAAAGCCGGCTAGGGTGCATTGTATGTTTCATGTGATGCTGTAGTCTGATCGTTTATTGCGAGCGGGTCTCTTTCGCATTAACCACTCACCCTCCTTACGATAGGTCCCAGCGTTTTTTCCTAAAAAACGAGAAAATTTTTTCCACGCATCCGAAATCGCTAATAGCCGCTATGCTTAAGCGAAAGATCACCAGCCTAATCACTACAAACCTGCGGTCATCAGACCGCCCTCCTCAAAAGCGAGCCATTGCGAGCCACAAGACTCGCCAAAGACTAGCGGACTAAACACACACATCCACGATCTACGACGCCCTACATCATCAAGTTGTCCAGGTAGTGGCGCGCGGGCGACACGCCCGCGTTACTAATTTGCCTTTAGCGTGATGATACCCGGGATCATCGTACTGATTTCTGCGCCCAAGCTCTCGGCGATGCTCTCCAGAGCTTGCTCCGGGTTTTCGGTGTAATAGACTCCAGTGATACGCCGCTCCTTTAAAGCGGCTCCACTCACGCGAAATCGCCCTTCGAAATGACGCCCCAACTCCTCGACAATCTCATATACTGGTCGATTCCGAGCGAGTATCCGGCCGTCAAACCAATCCGTCATTTCATTTACCTCTGATTCGCCACGAGCGAAAGTCGCGTCTGGAGCAATCGCCGCCCACTCTCCCGCGACCAGCCTAGGAGCATCTAGAAGCTTCTCCTGTCTTTGCCGTTCAACTCGAACGATCCCTTCAGTCACGCTTACCTGCGCAGAAGGGCCATCCAGTGAAATATTAAAGGCAGTACCTACTGCGGTCGCCTGTATATCGCCGGCAAGTACCGAGAAAGGCCGTTCCGCATTGGGCGCTACCTCGAAGTAAGCCTCGCCGGCGAGCAGTATGAGGTCGCGAGTATTGTCAGAATAGTCGACCTTAAGAGCGCTCTCGGGCCCCAGACGCGCGGTACTTCCATCCGGTAAGATAACTCTTTCTATTTCGGCGGTCTTCGTCTGATAATCCGACCGGATACTCATTAAAACCGAAGGCAGAAAGAAAACGGATAAAGAGGCGGCGAGACCCATCGCGCTGCAGAACAGCAAAACGCGACGCTTTTTGGAAGACCGCTTCGGCTCGAATGTCGAAAAATCCAAGGGCGCTTCGACATAGGCCTCCTCGATCAATGCATCCGACCCGTAAAGCGCCGGCTCACCCAATCCATAATAGGTCTCAACGGCTTTTTCCCAGGCCATACGGTTGTCCTCGCTATCTTTTAACCAGAGGTCCAGGTCTCGGGCGATAATCGCATCATCAGGCCGCTCCTCCATCTCAAGGAGAATCTCCATCGCCCGTTTCGCAGACTCTGTTTCGTGATCCTTCATCCTATACTCTATGGCGGGGGTTGCATGTGATAGTCTCGATTCCTTTGGCTGCTGCTTCTGTAAACCTATACGAACTTTCGACTCGTTTTTTCCCTCGAAAATTTGCTTCGACTTCACAGCTCATAGCCGGACCTTTCTACGGCAATGCTCGACACCTTCTCGGATCAGAGTGTGCACGCGAGTGATGGAGAGGTTCAACCGCTCTGAAATCTCTTTCAACTTCAGTCCCTCAACGCGTTTCATCCGGATAGCTTGCTGCGTTACCGGAGGGAGTTCGGCAACCGCTTCCTGAAACAGACGCAGCTCTTCGCGCGGGACGATCGGATTTTCCGTCAAAACCCTCTCCTCGGCGAGCGCGCCAGTCGTGCCGCTAGGTTCGAATTGAATCAACTTACTCTCCCTCGATCTGCTCCGCAGGCGGTCTATCGCAAGGTGCTTGACCGTGCGATATAGGTAGCTGACGCATTCGGGTTTTTGCGGATCGACCGAACTCGCATTGAACCGCAGCCAAGCTTCCTGAGCGATGTCCTCTGCATCCGCAGCAATCCCTACGATTCCCTTCGCGTAGTTCACAAGGGTGGGCCGGTGGGCGAGATAGATAGCAAGCGTCGCCTCATCCGCGTTCTCTGGACTCAGATTATCGATCCCTTTTTGGAAAACGACCAGAGTGGTCCGTGGCAAGCATTTGCGTTGGACGGCTGCAAGACTGCCGCCAAAGGGAAAACTGCCGGAAGCAGGTCCATTCTATCCCAATCTAAACACAAAGATCGTTGATTTTGTATCTGTTTCATAGATACGTAAATCGAAAAACTTAGCGACTGGAGAATGTCGCAAAACCTCGGCGATTTGGCCGCCGAGTTTTGGAACTAAATATCGCCTGTAAACTGATCCTTAAGTCGGGCGTTAAGATTAAACGAACTAGAATTAGCTCTGACCTTCACTCTCACCTTAGGGCTTCGCAGCCTTGGACCGAGAGAACTGGCCGTTTCGAATCAAAAGCTAAACTGCCAGACCGCGCCGACCACGCGAGGCTCTCCCACACTGACTACGGTGCTCGAAGTAAGCGTGCCGCCTGCGATCTCGTACAGCTTGTCGGTGAGATTTCGGCCGTACAGGAAGACTGACCACGAATCTGCATCATAGCCGATTCGAGCGTTGTACAGGGTTCTTGAGTCCCAGACATCGGCATTGGCCTCGCTTGTCCAATTTTCATCAGTAAAGCTGGCATCCGCGCTCACGTACCATTGTTCGCCGAAACGATAAGTTCCCCCAAGTGCCGCGGTAATTTCGGGAGCGCCCGGAAATTCGTTGCCGCTGTTATCTGCGGTTGAAGTAACGAATTCGATGTACTTCGTATTCACGTAAGCGAGCGATGCAAAGAGTTCAAGGTCCGGAGTAGGCTGCGCCCTAACGTCAATTTCCCCCCCATAGAGCCGCGATTTTCCTGCATTCACCACTTGGAAATCCGCAATGACAGAATCGGGGTCGAGTCCTGGGAGAGAAACTCTTTGAAGAATCTGTTGATCTTCCCAGTCCATGTAGAACACGTTGGCGTTAACGGTGAGCTGATCGTCGAAGGACTGCGAGCGAAGCGAAATCTCGTAGTTCCACGTGTATTCTGGATCGAAGTTGTATTCGCCGATGATCGGACTGATTCTCGATCCGCCTGCTCGGTAGCCTCGCTGCGCGCTAAATCCAACTCGAACATCCTCTGTAATGTCATAGCCCAGAGTGAGCTTCGGCAGAAATGCCTCGAAGCTGGCTGATCTGTCTTCCCCAGCGACCGACTCTCCTGCAGGTCCCAAGAAGTTAGAAAGATCGAAAAAGCCTCCGAGGAAAGCCGGGTCATAGTCGTTAAAAGATCGGCCTAAAATCGTTTGCGTGTCCTCCCAGTCGTAGCGAAACCCGAAAGTCGCGTCGATGCGGTCTGTGAGTTGATACTCCATTTCGCCAAATACCGCGTAGTTTTCCGTCTCTGCTCCGCCACCCTCAGAAGTCGTGTCAAAGGTGATGTCAGCAGGAAAGAGCGGGACACCTCCTAGCAGGACTTGATTGACGAAAGCGCCCGTGCCGGCGAAGCCGCCCCCGGCTCCAACTTGATTGAAGTCGGTGTAAAAGGCGCCGAGGACACCCTTAAAGCGCTCGCCTTCATGGAGTAGCTTGAGCTCATGCTGGGTAGTCTCGACATCACCGGCGTCGACGCGCGTGTTTCCCGGCAGAGCCGCGCCATCGGCGTCGGAGAAAAATCTCCACTCATTCTCGTAGTAATTCGATTCCAACTCGACGCGAAACGAAGTATCCAGTTCGTAGGCGAGCCGCAGGTTAGTGGATTCCGTGCGATTGGTCTTCTTGCCTTCAAAATCAGCGGTGGCTTGTCGATTGCCTAAGCCCAGTGAGCGAGTAAACGCTCTTTCTCCAACCTTCCGATCTTGAATCCAATGCTTGAGAATCACACTGAACCGCTCCGTCGGGTCCGCTCGCAGAGATAGGCGCAAAGTCTCGTCCTCGCTCGCATTTTCGTCCCCGCCGCGCGTTATGTTTTCAATCGCTCCATCGGATTCAACAGCTTCTCCGGAAATGCGGATCGCCACCTTGTTCTCTACGAGAGGCGTATTCACCGCGAAGGCTCCCCCAAGCCTACCGAATTCGCCCACCTCAACCCGAAACTTACTTTCAGGATTATAGACAGGGTCCTTCGAACGAATCACGATCGCGCCTGCTAGAGCGTTGCGTCCCGTTTGCGTCGATTGTGGACCACGGAATATTTCTACCTGCTCCAAGTCCCAGGTTGAATAGGGACCGAAAAATGTGGCTCGGTTGGAGTTCGAAATCGTCGCCCCATCAACGGTCGTCGACACCGTCAAACCATCTCCACCACCTCCACGCTGGCTGATACCGCGAATCGAGAAACCGGACTCCCCGGAGAGAATGCCAACACCCGGCGTACGCTCGATCAGATCATAAAGATCCACTTCGCCTCGGCTTTCCAACTCAGTGCCGCTGGCCACTGCTACGCTCGTCAGCGTATCCTGTAGCGAACGCTCGATTAGCTCCCCTTTTAGAACGAGATCGTTAAGTTGAACCACGTTGCCGCTTTTGGAAAAACCAGGGTTGCGAATCGCAACCGAATCATCGGAGACAAACTCGAACTTAAGACCAGAGCCCCCAAGCAATCCAAAAAGAGCCTCTCTTGCGGTGTAGCTGCCCGACAAGGACGGCGCTGATCTACCCGCCAAGCCGTTGCCGCTAGTGGCGACCGCTACGCCCGTAGTCTTAGAAAACGCTTCCAAAGCATCCGCGAGCGGCTGCGACTCAATATCGAAGTCAAAGGTCTCGCTGACTTGGGCCTTTGCAGGGAAAATCGTGCAAGAGGCGATCGCTAGAAAAAGAAAAATTCTGCTGATTACAGGTCGGTATCTGTTCATCTCACCAATGATGACGGGATGAATTTCAAAAACCTCCACTTTAGAGAATTTATTTTCCTCAAAAAGCGCTCAAGGAATCGAATGCCCAACGAAATCGTGGAAAAACGTCAGTCAACCCGGACGACCCGATAAAGGCTTGAACCCTCCTGACGGAGCTCAACCGGCAAAAGTGTCTCCAAGAGCCCAATCGCATCCACTAAATCATCCACAGGCATCGTTCCCGTTATCGTCTCTTCAGAAAGCGTCTGGTCCTCCATCCGTATCTCTAATCCATAGGTTCTCCCCAAATCAGCAAGCACCTCAGCCAATGAACGGTTGCGGTAGCTCAGAAAGCCGTTCTGCCACTCCGCAAAGCGCTCCACGGAAAAAGGCTCCACCTCAGGCGTGACTTCTGGCTCCCTCCAAACGGTCGTCTCGCCTTCTTCGACCCGCGCAGCTTGGCTCGCATTGACGGCTGTGTTGACAATCTCAACCGCTCCCTCCTTCACCTCGACTTCTACTCCCGCGATCTCTAATTCTTCTCCAGCGATTTCCGAGCGTACCTCAACCGAGAAAATAGTGCCAATATCTCGGATCTCGTAATCCCCCGCTTTGGTAAGGAATGCGCGATCTTCTGGAGCGATATCAAAGATCGCTGCCCCTTTGATCAACCGCACTTCGCGTATTTTTTCATTGAATACAATCTCCAAGAGGGAGCCTGGAGCCATCAGCACGCTAGTACCGTCCTCCAAGGTGAGCTCCCGCTTTTCGCTCGCCGCGGCGACGTAGCTGTCAACTTTTTCCGGCCAGAATAAAAC
>JBCCZW010000163.1:0-7998 GCA_039186805.1 Verrucomicrobiota bacterium | reverse complement strand
CCCAGTTTCATCCAATCTTTGAACCCTTCGTATCCAGTAATCCAATAATCTTTTCCCTTATGCTCGATCACTTCTTCCTTTATTTCTTCGTCGAGTTCGCCGCAGAGCTGAAAGTACTGGCATGCTAACGTCCATTTTATGCTGTCTTCGTCATTAAGTTCGATCGGTTCGAATTCCAAGCCCTTGTTCTCTGGGTCCAATCCGCCGACCAAATACCAGAGATGATCGAATGATTTCTTCTCTAGCATTCTCTCTAGGAACTGTCGTTTCAACTCGAGCTCTTCCATCTCATCTTCTTATAACGTTGATTATGCGACTAGTCGGATAATAACCGAGGTCGATTTGTAAAAAGTGGATTCTTCAGAGGGAAGCATTGCAGAAAACACTTAGATCGCCTTGATTATCCGTCAAGTCGGGATATCGATTATCATGGAATTATCACCCAACTCGGATAACAACGCTCCTAGCGCTTGCGATATGACCGCGGTTTCAGCCGCTTTGGCGCGTGAGGGGCATTTCACAAAGCAGAGTCTTCCATTCCGCATGCGGTGGATCGAGCGCTTCTGTAGCGGGCGTCCCGTAGAGCAAATGAGAACCGTAGGACCGAGCGAGTATTTCTTGTTTCTGGACTCACTCAAGGGTTGGAAGCTAGAGACTTGGCAGGAGCAGCAGGCCCAAGAAACACTATGGTGGTTCCTACGACGCTTCCTCGCCGTTCCTGACCTGGAACGTTTCGCCCGAAAAGAGCAGTGCGTCAGCTATATGGACTGGCAAGAAGCCATAAGCGATACACGACGCGAAATTCGCTTGAAACAGTTTGCGATGAAAACCGAGAAGAGCTACCTGGGCTGGATCTCTCGGTTCGCGCGCTTCAGTGGCGAGAGAAAGCCAAGCATGGCAAACGACTCTCTACTGAAAGACTTCTTGAGCCATCTGGCATTGGAAGAACAGGTGGCTGCCTCGACTCAAAACCAAGCCTTGAGCGCACTGCTGTTCCTTTATCGAAACGTGTTGAAAAAGGAGGTGGGAGACCTAGCTGGAACGCTTCGGGCAAAACCGCGAAAGAAGATTCCAGTAGTGCTTACCGGGAGTGAAATGAAAGGACTATTCGAAAAACTTGACGGCACTAAGCTCCTAATCGCCAAGCTGATGTTTTCATCTGGATTGCGAGTCGGTGAGGTATCGCGCTTGAGGATATCTGATATAAATTTCGAAGAGCGAACGATCATAGTACGCGGTGGAAAAGGCAACAAGGACCGCAGAACGGTCTTAGCGGAAGGCATCATTACTGACCTCTCTTCCCACCTCGAGCGAGTGCGTGCACTACATCAGCAGGATTTAGAAAAAGGCTACGGCTCAGTCTACATGCCTCCCGCGATGGCTCGAAAATACAGCCGCGCGTGCAAAGACTGGGTCTGGCAATACGTGTTTCCAACCACGCGCCTAGCTGTCGACCCGAGGAGCGGTATCGTTAGGCGACATCATGTCTTCGATAAACAAATACAGAAATTCATCGGCGATGCCGCAAAGGCGGCTCAGATCCAAAAAGTGGTGACGCCCCACGTACTCAGACACACCTTCGCGACAAGACTGCTGGAACAAGGAAAGGATATTCGAACCATCCAAGAACTGCTGGGCCACGCGAATGTCGCGACAACAATGATCTACACCCATTGCCTTAACAACAAGGCAATCCCTGTAACAAGCCCCCTCGACGCGATGTAGCCCAAACTACAAAGCGATCTTCACGCCCTTCCTCAAGAAGGTGGGCGTATCCAAATCTTGGCCCTCGAAGATCGTTCCTTCCGAATTCTCAAACTCCCCTTTGGGATCGCCTTCGTTAAAGGAAAATTCGTGCTGCTCGACCTTTACCTTCTTGTCGTGAGTCTTGCGGGCTTTCTTCTTTTGCTCGGGCTTGACTGGCTCTTCTTCGAAAAGCTTCTTGGCCGGAGCAGTCGCTCGCTTCGCCGCCGCTGGCTGGAACATCGACACGCCACTCACGTCGCTCGTACCGATAACGCAGATTTCGACGGTATCCCCCAAGCCTTCATCCACTACAGCCCCCATCACGACATTCGCATCTTTGCCGAATTCGTCTGTAACCGAATCCATGATACGTTGCACGGAGGCCATGCCAAGCCCTACCCCGCCCACGATATTCACCAGCAAATGCTCCGCCTTTTTGGAGAACTCCGGCGTATGGAGCAGCGGGCAGAGCTTCAAGCTTTCGATCGCATCGTCTACCGCGTCTTCGCCCTTTCCTTCTCCCAAGCCGAAGAGCGTCTTCCCCGCCTTTTTGGCAAAGGCTTGACGGAGCTGGGAAAAATCCAAATTCACCATCCCGGTCTTTACCATCATCGTCCAAATAGACTTGATGGCCTTCTCGATCCATGCATCCGCCTGCGCAAAGGCGTCCAGCAAAGAAGCATCTGCCGCGGACTCCTGAATCAGCAAATCATTAGGTAGCGGTATCACCGCGCTGCAGACATCCCGCAGCTTTTCGAGACCGACTTTCGCCACGTTGGCCCGACCCGCTCGCTCGATCGTAAACGGCATCGTGACGAATGAAATGACCACAACTCCGGCCTTGGTTGCGATATCAGCAATCACCGGCGCCACTCCCGTTCCCGTTCCGCCACCGAGTCCCGCCGTGATGAAGAGCAAATCCACGTCCTCCACCATCGACTCCAACAAAGCCCGATCCGACTCCGCCGCTTCGATCCCAACTTCGCGCTCGCCTCCCGCTCCCAGTCCGCCTGTCACCTTTTTTCCAATACAGCGCTTATCGAGCACAGGCGAATTGGAGAGGGCTTGCTGGTCCGTATTGACCACGGAAAGATAGATATCGTCGGGATTGGAGAGCATCAGCCGATCGACCATATTAGTCCCCGCGCCGCCCACGCCAATGACCTTCATGCGCACGCCGCTTCCATCGCCCTCTTCCTCAATTCGATTGAAATCCAACTCAGACATGCCTCAGTCCTTTTGAAACAACTCCTTTAGCTTGCCGAAAAGTCCGCCGGACCTCGACTCAGCCAACTCCTTTTCGCTCTGATACTGCAGGCCATACTGCAGCAGCCCTAAGGCCGTACTGTACTGAGCATCCTTCAACTCGCCCGTCGCGATCAGCGAGTTATCGCCAATGCGCGCCCGAATTCCCAATACGCCTTCGGCGCACTTATCGATATTTCGTAGCCGCGAACTCCCCCCGGAAATAATAATTCCGCCGGCCAGCCGATCGGGGTTATACAATGCCCCTAGCTTCTTTCTCACCACTTCGAAAATCTCCTGCGTCCGCAGCTCGATAATCCGCTCGATACTCCAAACCGGGATCTGCCGGTCCCCGATTTCGAAGTCGTTGTTCTGCCAGACCTTTTCCGACTTGTCCCTGTGCTCGATGATCGCGGAACCATAGCGAATCTTCAGACTCTCCGCCTGCTTCAAACGCATGCGAAGCCCGATGCTCAGGTCATTAGAAATGTGATCTCCTCCCAGCGGCAAACTTCCCGCAAATAGGCAGTGGCTATCTTGAAAAAGCGCATAGTCCGTCGTGCCTCGACCGATATCCACGACCATGCAGCCGTTCTTCTTCTCCTCATCGGTCGCCACTGCAGAAGCGGTCGCCAAACTTGAGAGAATGATATCGTCCACGTGGAGATTAAAACCATTCACCACATGGATAGCGTCGCTCACTGTCGCCGCATCTCCATGGATCGTCCAGTAGCTGCTTTCCAGCTTCTCGCCCTGCATCGTTACCGGCGAACTCACCGAACGCCCATCCAGTCGAAAAGGCCTTCGCAGGTGATGAATGACGGTCCTCGAATCCTCCATCTCGCGATTCTGGGCCATCGACACCACTTGGTCCATCTCCTCGCGCGTCACGCGACGCTCAGGTCCCGTGATATTCACCGAAGCCTCTGACAAAAAGCCATCTATATGGGCGCCGCTCATAGCCAGGTACACCCCATCGATCTTCACCCCCGCCTGGTTTTCCGCCGCCAAGATGGCCGCATGCACGCAATCGCTCGCTTCGTGAAAGTCCACGATCCTCCCCTTGACAACGCCTCCAGATGAGCTCTGACCCAGTCCAATCACATTCAGGCTCCGTCCTTCGACGATCTCGCCCAACAAGACCGTGACCTTGCCCGTTCCGATTTCTACGCCTGCGATTACTTTCGTCTTATACACGCGTGATCTGTTTCTTAGGTTCGTATCCGAAAATCAATTGCCGAATGCGGAAAGTCTCACAGGAACCTGAGCTCCCAAGGTCAAATCCACCCGCGCCATCTGGCTGTTCAAGCTTCCTCGCTGGTGATCCATGATGTAATCCAGCTTTGCCAGCTGCCTGCGATAATTCCTTGGCTCGAAAACGATCTCCTTCGCCCGGCGGCTCTTAACCACGATCTGCGGTAGCTTCTCCAGCGAAACCACGTTCCACGTTTTGTAGATGTGCGGAGCGATGGTCCGCGCTTCCGACAAGAGCTTATCCAAACTTTCGATACCTTCGATCGGCGCAAACCCTTCCCCCTCACGCTTTAAGCGAATCCCGGCCAGGTGCGGCAACGACCGGGTCATCTGCTTGTCGTAGTCCATCCCAGGAAAAATAGTTCCCTCGCCATCTACATACAAAGCAATACGATCCCCCTGCTTGTCGACCGCGTTGATGCGAGCGATAGGCGATCGCTCGTGAATTGAAATGAAAAGACCATCCGGATACTCGCGATGCACGTCGGCCCGCTTAATCTGCGGGACTTTCTCCAAATGCCCCTTCAAGCCTTGAATATCGACCGTAAGGAGATCCAACTCCTTGTCCTCCAATTCCAAATACTCCATCGCCCACTGAAATCCCAAGGCGCCGTCGCCTTGCACTTCAATCGACTTCACCGGGAGCGAACGCCCCGCTTTAGAAAGCAACTCTGGAGCCCTGTCGTCAAAAAGCGCATACTTCACGACCACCGCAGCCACGGCCAAACCGCATACCGCGAAGGCCAGCTTCCTCAAGGCTTTCGAGCGGAAATGGCGACGCGACGCATCGCTCATGTCCTTCTTCTTCACCTCTTGGTCGATATTTTTCCAGCTATTTCCGCATTTGCGAGGACTCGATGTCTTCGACTTCGTTCGAGGGGATGTTTTAGTTACGGCCATATCAACAAACTGAATACTTTTCCTCGTAACGGCAAAATGCCGGTTTAACAAGCTCCTTTAGCAATACATCGAAATTCATTCCGCAGGCCCCCGCCGACATCGGCAAAAGGCTCGTGCTCGTCATTCCCGGCAGCGTGTTGATTTCCAAAAAGAACGCCCATCCTTCGCTGGATATCATAAAATCGATACGCGCATAGTCGCGGCATCCACAGGCCGAATACGCCGTCTCCGCTTGATCCTTGATGAATCGCGTCAAATCGCCGCCGATCTCCGCCGGCGCGTGGTACTCCGTCTTACCCTTCGTGTACTTATTCGTGTAGTCGAAACCGCCTTCTTTCGGGCAGATCTCAACGATCTCCAGAGCCTTGCCTCCCAGCACGCCAACCGTCACTTCGCGGCCCACTACGCGAGGTTCCAACATCCAGCGATCATGATCGAGACCCTTTAGAATGCCTGTAATCTCCGCCTCTCCATTCCCAAACCTCAATCCCACGCTACTCCCCTGGGCGATGGGCTTCATTACCACATCTCCGCCCAAAGTCCTCATCACTTCTTCTACAGCGGGAACGCTATCCTGAGTAAACTCGATTTGGTCGAGCACGCTCACCCCCACCTCAGCCACGACGCGTTTCGTCGCCACCTTGTCAAAAGTCAAGGCAGCCGACTCCGAAGCGCAGCCCGCATAGGAAACACCCGCTTCTTCCATAAGTTTATGGATACCGCCGTCTTCGCCGAAGGTGCCATGAAGCGTGGAAAAAACGACGTGCTTTTCTGGAGACAGCGCCTCTGGTAATGAAAAATCGGTGACGTCGATCAGATCGACCTCGAAGTGTTTCGAGAAGGCATCCGCCACCGCCTTGCCCGATCGCAAGGAAACCTCGCGTTCGGCTGAAACGCCTCCGTAGAGCACTGCCAAAGTGGGATTTTTCATTGCGACAGGACCTCCCTCCAGGAGCCCCCATAAAGCAGAGCTTCGGGCTCTAGATCAACCTGCTTCTCTTTCATGGCAACTCGACGAGCGAGTTTTACCAAATCTATTACATCTTGGCTGCTGGCGCCGCCTGTATTCACAATAAAATTGCCATGCACTTCGCTAATCCGCGCTCCGCCGATCGCGGTGCCCTTTAGCCCCAACTCATCGATCAAACGCCCCGCCGAATCCCCTTCCGGATTCTTGAATATACAACCCGCGCTTGGCTCCCGCGGCTGCGACTCCTTGCGTTTTCCCTGATACGTATCGATCGCCGCTCGAATCTCCTTCTGATCCATCGCATCTCCTCCCGCCTTTAAAACCGCTTCCACCGCAATCGCATCCTGCAGTTCTTTGCAATGACGATAGCCCACCGTCATATTCTCAGCATTACAAGCGATGACTTCTCCCTCCATCGTCACATAGGTCACTTCCTCCACCACGTCGAACATCCATCCGCCCATCGCTCCCGCATTCATCCTGAGAGCGCCGCCCAAACTGCCCGGTATGCCTTCCAAAAACTCGAATCCAGCCAGCTCCAGACGGCAGGCCAAACCGCAAAGCTCCTTTATCCGCATTCCCGCCCCGACTCTCAAACGCGAGTCGCCGCGCTTCTCGTAACGTCTCCAGAAGCGCTCTTGCAAACGTATCACAATTCCCTCTACGCCGCCGTCCGGCACAATCACATTCGAACCTCGCCCCAATGCCGCAACGGGCCGCCCCAAACGGGCGCAGGTCCTCAACAAAGCCGTCAACTCTCCCAAGCTCCTCGGCTCGCAATAAAGCTCAGCCTCACCTCCCACTCTCAAAGTCGTCTTCTTCGCCAAAGGCTCTGCCCGGACAATCTTCGAATCATAAACCGCTTGCTGCCCGAAAGCCTCAAAAACCTCTCCCCAGCGAGCATCCGCTTCCGCGCAATCCGCCGCGAACGCCTTTGCTAGCGCATCCGTACGCCCCGCCCCCAAAAAAATAAAATCGATGGAACCCTCCACTTCCTTCCGCAAAGCCTCGAAAAGCGAATCGTCCCCGTTTTCATGCAAGACGCAAAAATCCTCGTCGCCTATCTGAGCCGCCAAAGCGCTCGCTCCCTCTCCCTCGCTCTTGTCCTCGCTCGCCGCGTATACCTCCAGCAAATACAGACGATCGCATCCCTTCAAACTCTCGGCCAGCTCCGCTTTTAAGCGAGCGGTTCTCGAGTAGCGATGCGGCTGAAACACGACCACTTTTTTTCGATCCTCGCATTCAACCGACTCAAGCAACGCCCTGATCTCCGCCGGATGGTGAGCGTAGTCATCGAGCACCCGAATCTCGGGCGAAACATAACGGCAACTTTGGCGGCGATCAATCGCGCTCAACTGAAGGCTTCCCGCTTGGGGCATCTTGCCCAAAACCTCTCGGCAAGCCCCCACGCAATAAGCGAAGTTCGAAAAATTGAATACGCCGCTCCGATTCAATTCGATCTCCACCCTCTCGCCTCTTCCCGAAACCGCTACGGTATTCTTCGCCGTATTTCGCCAGGTCCAGTCGCCGCCATCGCCCACGCTTTCGACGCGCGCTCCGCCCCCATCCAATGCCGATTCAGTCGGAGTAAAGGCCACGACTTTTGTTCTCCGTACAAGATTCTCGAATACCGAAAGATAGTCTTCTTCGGTCGCATACTGGCTGTGGTGATCGTGGTCTGCATTCAGCCAAAGGGTGATCTCCGGATCGAAGCGATCGATCGTGCGATCGCTCTCATCTACCTCTGCCAAGAGCCACTTGCTGTCTTCCCATCGCGCGGGAGCTCGACCGTCCGCGAAAGAAGCCCCGAGCAAATAAGAAAATGACACGCCCTCGCGCTCCAGCAAATCCACCATCATTCCCGTGGTCGTCGTCTTTCCGTG
>JBCCZW010000162.1:0-8009 GCA_039186805.1 Verrucomicrobiota bacterium | reverse complement strand
GGGATCGGTGAACATCGTCACAAAATCTGTGCCGCCCTCTCCTTTTAAGAGTTATAGCTTTGGAATTGAGTATAACGAAAAGACTACTTTTGACGACTACTTAAACTACCCTGGCGGCGGTTCGGATTGGTTGGGTTCAGATGACGGTACGCGGGCGATTCCTCAGGTCGTTTTGGATGTCGGTGAATTGCCGATAAGTCCTACGGGAGCATCGTCGGCGGAGCTCGACGTGATAGATGAAGTAGCGAAATCGTTTTCGCCGCACATTTCGGCAGGGACAAGCAAAGCTCCGTTGAATCACTCTGCTTCTTATTCATTTGGTACTCGCTACAACCTGAGCAAAGAACCAGGCGGTCCTGTTTTGGGCTTAATTGGTAGTGTTAACTACAAGCGTTCTTACTCCGCCTACGACGACGGTCAGGTGGGTCGTTACGAGTTGGTTGGCCGAGATCTGGAGATTGCTCCGAGTCAGTTTTTTGTGGAAACAAAAGGCGTTGACGAAGCGCAGTGGGGTACAGTCCTAAATGCTGCGGTTGACCTGAATAATAATCACGAGATCGGCTTGAAAACGATGTATAATCAAAGCGGCGAGGATGTCGCTATATTTAGGACAGGAAGCTTTCCGGAAGCAGTCGCGGACGATACTTTTCAGATTAACGATCTTCATTATACAGAACGCACGCTGTCGTCTTTCCAAGCTTATGGCGACCACCGATTCGAAGCCTTCGCGGGGTTGTCTATGACTTGGGAACTCTCCACTGGCAAGAGCGTCCAATCCGAGCCTGACTTCCGTTTGTTTTACGACACAGAGCCGGCTAGTGAGTTTGGTCGTCCTTCTTACGCGGGTAACTTTCCTGCTCCTCGTCGCTACTGGAGAGAGCTAGAAGAAAAGACCGACGAGTATAGGGTTGATTTCACGCTGCCTTTTGGCGAGCGGTCTAATGAAATAAAGTTTGGTTTCCGGAAAACGGACACGGATCGCGAGTTTCAAGAGCGAGCATTTATTTATCAGGACTCTGCAACCGGGCCCTATGACGGTGAGCCTGAGAATTTTCTGTCGGATCAGAATGTTGGATACGTCGATGACGGTATAATCGGAAGGTATATTCGCGAGTTTGTCGGTTTCGTGCCCATGTACAATGGTATCCAAACTATCGATGCGGCTTACCTAATGGGCGATTATCGTCTTTTGGATAAATTGCGATTGGTTGCAGGAGCTCGATTGGAGGAGACGAAGCTAGAGGTGCAGAGCTTCCAAGCGAATGGGAATCCCTTCACCAATGACGGTAATTTGGATAACAGCGACTGGCTTCCCGCACTCCAAGTGATCAAGGAAATCGGTGAGAAACAGAACTTGCGGTTCGCTTTCTCGAAGACGCTTGCTCGTCCCAATTTCCGCGAGCTTTCGCCGTTCGGGTCCTTCGATAATGTGGGTGGCGAAGTGTTTATTGGCAACCCGGACTTAGTTCGGTCTCGCATCGAGAACTTCGATTTAAGGTACGAGTGGTTTTTGGATGGGGGCGATTTATTGGCAGTCAGTGCGTTTTATAAGGAGCTTGAAAATCCGATTGAGCGAAATTTCAAGGAAGGGCAGCTGACTTACGTGAATGTTCCCGAGGGCGAAGTATCCGGCCTGGAGCTGGAAGTAAGGAAGGAACTAGGCTTTATCAGCGGTGATCGTTATCAGTTTTCAGCTGGCGGTAACTTGTCGGTTATAGAATCCAAGGTGGATCGTTCTGATAAGGAGCTTTCTGATAAGAGGCGTCGCGATGAGAACGTATCGCTTACTCGCGAGCTGCAAGGGCAGTCTTCGCTTATTGCTAACTTCGACTTTAGGGTTGAGCGTCCTGTTTCAGGTTCTTCGTTGAGCTTGGTATTCAATCATACGGGAGAGCGCTTGTATTCGGTTTCTGATTCCGCATTGCCGGATATATATGAGGAGCCATTCGACAGTTTGGATTTAATATATTCTCAGGACCTCCCGAAGGGGTATAAGATGAAATTTTCAGTGAAAAATGCGATGGATAGTAATAAGACCCGAGTTTGGGCGGATTTCACCGAAGATCTTATATATTCAGACTACGGGAATGGCACTTCTTTTTCTCTCAGCTTCTCGAAACGATTCGAATAATATAACCAAAAACCTACTGCAAAGTAATAAACAACATGAAACGTATCATTGCCTCGTTTGCTGCCATAGCTGCATGCGCCACAAATTATGCTGCTGAAGAGCGCATAGGCGCTAACATTAGCTCCGACACAGTTTGGACCGCTGATAACACCTATATTCTTGATGATCAGATTTACATTATAGATGGCGCCGTCCTGACGATAGAGCCAGGAACTGTCATCAAGGGTGCCCCATCTGCTACTGCGGCGACCGCGCTGATTGTCACTAGGGGCTCCAAGATCTATGCTGCCGGTACTTCGGACGCTCCGATTATCTTTACCGCCGAAGACGATCTTTTGGATGGTTCGCTTGGCCCGGATCAGACGAGCTTGTGGGGTGGCGTTATTATCTTGGGCGCAGCGCCCGTTAACTCGCAGAAGCTAGGTATAGCTAAGGACTCGAGTGCGACTCCAGCAGTCGATTTCACTGTTGAAAACATCGAAGGTCTTACTAACAGCCCTGACAATGACTACACTGAGTTCGGCGGTACGGATCCAGACGATAACTCGGGTATCTTCCGTTACGTTTCAATACGTCACGGCGGAGCCGTGGTCGGTAGCAACAATGAGATCAATGGTTTGACTATGGGTGGCGTTGGCCGCGGCACGATCATCGAGTTCGTTGAAGTATTTGCCAACAAGGATGATGGCTTCGAATGGTTCGGCGGTACAGTTGACGCTCGTTTCCTCGTGGCAGCGTTTGGTAATGACGACAGCTTCGACTACGACCAAGGTTGGCGCGGCAAGGGCCAGTTTTGGTTTACGATAGGCGATACTGGACTCGTGGCTTCTGAAGCGATGGACCATGCTGGCGAGCACGATGGTACAGTTGACTTCTCTTCTGAAGAAACTGAGCGCGGCTTGGGTACTATATACAACGCGACTTATATTGGAACGGGTTCGGAAGACGAAGGCATCTTCGAAGTTTCGGACGACGCTGGCGTTCGCTACTACAATTCGATCTTCCGCGATTTCGCGAAGCATGGCGTAGATGTTCTCGCCGATGCCGAAGACGGTTTGATTGATCAAGAAGACGGAGTCGCTCGTATTGATTTCGAAAGTAACATCTGGTGGAACATTGGTAATGGCGGTACGCTTAACACGACTGACGTCCTTTCTACCAATGCAGTTCTGACAGCGCTCCTGGTTTCAGCCTCAAAGAACAACGCGATCGAAGATCCAATGTTCTACGGTATTAGCCGTACTACCGACGGTGGCCTAGATCCCCGTCCAGTGATGGCGAGTGGCGCATGGTCAAACACTCGTTTCGATTATCCAAACGATCCATGGTATATTCAGGCTGATTATCAAGGAGCTTTCGGTGAAACTAACTGGCTCTATGGTTGGACTAAGCTCTCTCAGGATGGTTACCTTCCGGCGGCGCGTGAGAGTTCCGCTAGCACAGCCACATCCGTGTCTGCTACTACTAGCGTTGCTGATGGCTCCTTCACAAATATTAATGTTGTAGTTGAAGGCGAGCTTCCTCGTTTGTTCATCATACGTGCTCGTGGTCGCAAGCTCATCGATGATCAATTCGACCCTAACGCTGTTATGGACGACCCGCAAATCGAAATCACTCAACGCTATGTCCACAATGGTCAGATCGAGAGACTTAATCTTCCTGCTGTGACTGGCTGGATTGATCGCGAAGATGTTATTGAAGTCCTTGGCGCACGTGTCGGTCTTTCGACGCTCCGACCCGCTGAGAATCGTCCTACCGATGATGAAACGGCTGCTGTCGCTGTCATGAGCCTCAATCCAGGTGTCTATGTAATCAAGGTGACAGATGAAGCTGGGGCCGGCGGCGCGGTTCAAACAGCGGCTTGGATGTTGGACCGCTAATTTCGAATTTAGTCCAAAGACACTAGGGTCTTTTTGAATTCAAAGCCAGTATAGGCTTTGTAGTTACGGGGATCAGCCCTCCTTAGCCGGAGGGCTGATTATCTGTTGCAAGATTGCAAAACGGAGCAACTAATTAGCCTGTGAGATTACAATCAATGTGCTTAGTGCCGCTTGCATTGTCTTTTGTTGTATTTGCGAATGCTTTGGGAGAAAGTCGTGCTTCAGAAACTCGTCTTGGAAATCTCCAAGACCTCGAATTTAACGGCGTGATACACGTTGGCGATTCCATTAGTTTTAGTTTAAAAAACCGGAAAACTAAAAAGTCTCTTTGGTTAGGATTGGGCATCGAAGAGGGAGGAGTAAAGGTATCTGAATGGGATAGGGAATATGAATCGGTCGTACTCGTATCTGATAGTTCAATTAGGCAGCTATCGCTGAATGCCCGATCAACAGAGATCATTGCAGGGATTCGTCAGCATGCGGGTGTATCGATGAATCAAAAGGATCAGAACCGGATTCATGCGAGAGCTCTGGCTTCAGTAGATGAGGACTTGGCTAACGGGTTCTTGCAGTTGACGATGAGGAAGAAGAGGGAGCAGCTCCGGGCTCGCGAAAACAGATTGAATAGAGAGCTTCAGCGCTTGAAGGCTGAAGAGTGAGCGAAGAATCTGCCTAGCTTATCCAGTCGTCTTTGGCGAGCGGGGTATTGGTTTCTAGGTCGCGCTTAGCGAGTTTTCCTAGGACTTCTTTCCAGTGTTTTGGAGGGACTCCATTTGAGGGGCGGATGATCTTTAGGTTTTCGGGAGTGAATGGTTCGCCTTGTAAGATCTGTTTGGAAACGTAGATCGAGCGGCGAAATTGGAGTTGGCTTTCGTCTTGGTTCGTCGTTCCGAGCTTCGGGTTGCCGAGAGACTTATGGATGTTTCTCGAGCGTTGGACGAGATCAGCGAGTTCTATAGGTTCGAGCGAGAATCCAGCGTCTATACCGCCTGCTGCACGGTTGTTTGTGAAATGTTTTTCAATGAGTCGGGCTCCTAGCACTACCGAGGCGATCGCAATGTCGTTGCTGAGGCAGTGATCGGAGAGGCCAACTGGCTTGAGGAACCGCGTAGCGAGGGTGGTGAGGGATTTGAGGTTAAAGTCTTTCGGTTCGGCGGGGTACGCGCTAATGCACTTCAGGAGGATGATTTGAGGGCAGCCATAGGTTTCTAGTGTGGACACGGCTGCGGCGATTTCGGCTTCGGTGGCCATGCCGGTGGAGATTATCACGGGCTTACCGGTGGAGGCGACTTTCTCGAGAAGGGGAATGTGGGTGACTTCGAAGGAGGATATTTTGTGAAGAGGAGGATTTATGGTCTCCTCGAGGTAGTCGACTGCAGTCTCATCGAAGGGTGTGCTGAATAGTTGGATACCGAGTTGGATTGCGAATTCGGCTAACGGCTTGTGCCACTCCCATGGCGTTGAGGCTTGTTGATAGAGATCGTGAAGCGAGCGTCCGTCCCATAGACCGCCGCGGACGATAAACTCTTCTTGTTCGGAGGGAAGGGTTAGGGTGTCGGCGGTATAAGTCTGGAGTTTAACAGCGTCAGCGCCTGATTCAGCGGCCAGGCGTATGAGCTCTTTTGCGGTATCGAGATTCTGGTTATGGTTGCCGGATAGCTCGGCGACGATGACCGGTGGCTGACTGAGGTCGCAGATGCGGTCTATGAATGACATCGGGAATGGTCCTCAGTCTAAAAGGCTCTGTTGGAATTGTTGTACCATTGCTTCGATCTCGGGTACGCTAAGGTGGCGCGGATTATTGAGGCTGTCGTAAAAGAAGCCTTCCTCGCAGATCGCGCCTTTGTGCTTTGCATTGTCGTAGTCCCAGTAGGGATTCGATGGATGAATGATGTATCGGTCTTTTTGCTCGATGGTGTGAAGCGCCTCATCGCTTGGGATAAGAGCTTCGTGGAGTTTTTCTCCTGGTCGGAGGCCGATGGTTTCGATTTCGCAGTTGGGCGCGATGGCTTGGGCGAGGTCTCCGATCGAGCAACTGGGAAGCTTGGGAATGAAAATCTCGCCTCCGACCATGTCCTTGAGCGAGTCGAGGGCGAATTTGACGCCTTCGCCGATGCTGATGATAAAGCGAGTCATTTCTGGCTTGGTGACCGTGAGTTTACCTTGCTCTTTCTGCTTTAGGAAAATGGGTATGACGGAGCCGCGCGAGCCGATGACATTGCCGTAGCGTACGACTGAGAAGCGGGCGCCCTTTTTGCCGGAGTAGGAGTTGCCTGCGATGAAGATCTTGTCGGAGCAGAGTTTGGTGGCTCCGTAGAGATTTATAGGGTTGACCGCTTTGTCGGTCGAAAGAGCGATGACGCGTTTGATTCCGACTTGAAGGGCTGCGTCGACCACGTTCATGGCGCCGTTGATGTTGGTTTTGATGAATTCGTGAGGGTTGTACTCGGCGGCGGGGACTTGCTTAAGCGCAGCGGCGTGGATGATGTAGTCTACCTCGGTCATGGCGCGCACGAGGCGTTCTTTATCGCGGACGTCGCCTAGGAAGAAGCGGAGTTTATTTGATTTTCTAAAGAGAGGTTCTGCGGCCATTTCGGATTGTTTGAGTTCATCGCGAGAGAAAACGATGACCTTTTCCGGTGAATAGCGCTGGAGGATTTCGGCGCAGCAGCGTTTGCCGAAAGAGCCTGTGCCGCCAGTGATCAGAATTGTTTTACCATTCAGCATGTAGATTGCGTGTAGCGTGGAGGATATGAAAAGCGCCGCCAGCGAGGAGTAGGCTTTTTGCGGACGGCAAGGAGTTGATTGAGTCGATTTTTACAATTTAGGCTTTCGTATTTGTTTCAATCCTCTTCTAAATGGGTACATTGATTTTGTTGGCCGCATTTGCGGATCGTGATCAGACAGCTTGATCGAAGAACTTTAAAGGCAGCTAGAACGAATTTATGACTCTCGAACGAATACTCATCTTAGATGATGAGCTTGTGATCCGAAAAGCGTTGGAGGAGCAATTGAGGCGGAAGCGTTTTTCTGTCTGCAGCGTAGCGACTCTTAAGGAGGCGGAAGATCACTTAAGGAAGGATGAATTCGATTTGCTCTTTGTGGACGTGAACCTGCCGGATGGTGAGGGAACAGAGCTGCTGGATCGTATTCAGAGTATTCCGAATTCTCCTTTGGTGGTCATTATCACGGGAAATGGCACTGTTGAATCCGCCGTAAACTGCATGAGGGCAGGAGCCTTCGATTACGTGATAAAGCCGTTTTCGGCATCGCAGATCGACGTGATCATGAAGAAGGCACAGGATCACCGTCAGTTGGTGAAGGTGAATCAATTTCTAACCCAAGAAGCGGTAGAAGGCACTGAGATTCTAGGGAAGAGCCGCTCGGTGCTGCAGTTGCAAGACATGGTTTCGAAGGTGGCTCCTACTGAAGCGACCGTTTTGATTAATGGCGAAAATGGGACTGGTAAAGAGTTGGTGGCGAACGAGCTCTATCGGCTTTCGGCTCGAAGGAATGCTCCCTTTATCAAGGTGAACTGCGCGGCGGTGGCTGAATCGCTGATCGAGAGCGAGTTCTTTGGGCATGAGAAGGGCTCGTACACGGGCGCGACTCAGCGTCGTGAGGGGCGTTTTGAACTCGCGGATGGCGGCACTATCTTGTTGGACGAAATCAGTGAGATTTCTCCGAAAGTGCAGGCGAAGTTGCTTCGTGTGCTCCAGGAAAGAGAATTTGAACGTGTGGGTGGTAACAAGACCATAAAGGTGGATGTGCGTGTGGTGGCGACTACGAATCGCGACTTGGTGAAGTGCGTCGAGAAGGGGGATTTCAGGCAGGACCTCTACTACAGGTTAAATGTATTTCCGGTGTATGTGCCGCCTTTGAGGGATCGCGATGGCGACGTAGAGTTATTGGCCAAGAATTTCGCGCAGCGTTTCGGCAGAAAGCATGGAAAGAAAATAAGGGGTTTCGAGCCGGATGCGCTGAATGCGCTTCGAGCC
>JBCCZW010000161.1:0-8016 GCA_039186805.1 Verrucomicrobiota bacterium | reverse complement strand
GTACCGGCGTATTTGCCCGTTTGGGCGGTGACGGGTTCGGAGCCAATGAAGACGGGGGACATGACGACTTGGTCGCCAAGGACGAAGTAGTTGATGATGAGATGGTGTCCGTCGATTTGCCAACCCCAGGGCTCGGTGGCGGAGGGGTCGCCCATAACGGTCATGTTGTAGAGCCACTCGTTGTACTGGGCGAAGTCGTTATTCTTGAGCTCGCCTAGGGTGCGGTTGAGCTTCATGATGTCTTGGCTGAGTTGGAGGCCTTTGGCGCTGAGAGAGTCTTCGAGGAGTTTGAAGGCAGCGGCGCGTTGGGTCTCGTCCATTTCTTCGAAGCTGACGCCTTGGCGGACGTAGAAGTGTTGGTTCATCCACTTGCGCCATTCATCGTCGTCGATTGCGAAGACGGTCTTGGCGCGTTGTTTTGGAGTGAGGGCTTGCAGAAAGGCTTCAGCGGCCAAGCGCGCTGGTTTTGTGGATACGCCGGTTTGTTTTATCTTGTAGAGGTCCGGTATGATTTTTCCGTCCGTGGTGACCCCTTTGAAAGGTTCGGCGAGTCCTCGGTCCTCGGCTTGGCGCGAACGATTTGCGAAGCGTTCGTTAGAAGTTTGAGCGTTTAGTAGGAAGGGGAGGAGTGTGAAGACGACTATGCTGAAGGGGGAACGGAAAGGGGAGGGCATAAGGGCAAGTTTGGTGGGAAGACTAAAACTTACAAGCAGGAGATTTGGTTTAGGTCTGCGTTTTTAGGGCGAGATTGACGATGATGAATTCGGCTGGCTTGAGCGGGGCGAATCCGATGTGGAGATTGGCGATACCGTTTTGGATGTCTGAAGGGGTGGTCGTTTCGTTATCGCATTTGACGAAATAGGCTTCGCTTCGCTTTTGGCCCCTAAAGGCGCCCTTCCTAAAAAGGTTGTTCATGAACGCATTCGCGTTGAGTCGGATTTGAGCCCAGAGTGGTTCATCGTTGGGTTCGAATACCACCCATCGCAGGCCTCGTTCCATGGATTCTTCGATGAAAAGCGCGAGGCGGCGGACCGAAAGGTATTTCCAATGAGAGCTGATTGCGTTTCGACCGGCTAGCGTGCGTGCGCCCCAGACGAGTGGGCCAGCGTTGCCTATCATGCGGAGGCAGTTGACTGCTCGAGCGTTTAGGCGGCTGAGGTCGTAGTTCGCTAGATTTTCCGATAGACCGGAGGCGTCTCGGATATTGGCCTCAATTCCAGCGGGGGCTTTCCATACTCCTCTCGTAGAGTCGGTGCGGGCGATCAGACCGGCGATCGAAGCGGAGGGAGCGAATTCTCTGGTTTGCTGGGGCGAGAGCGGATCAGGTCTTCGTATCCGTGGATAGAATACAGAAGCGTTGCCGCTTTGAGAGCCGAGTTGATTTTGGTTCCGGAGGACCTTGGTAGTTGAACTCCAACTGGCAGGAGGATCGATGAGATGGATGGCGCGTTTTCGTTCGCAAAGGGCGATAGCGGCTTGGGTGAGGCTGGGATCAACTTCAAGCTTGGGTAGGTAGGGCGGGATACAGAGGAGATTGAAGCTTTCGGTCTTTTCCAAGGCGTAGAGACCCTTTTGGTTTTGCTGGGACTGGGGCGAGATGAAGTCGCTTTTGGTGAGCGGTTTACCGTCAGATGCAGTGCCGGGGAGAGGGGCGTGGGCGGTGATTTCTGGAGGGCGTTGAGAGGGGCATTGCCACTGACCATTTATTTGGGCGAGACGGAGGAGTTCGGAGGATTCTCTCAAGGTTGAGCCGATGAAGTTGGCCTCCGCGGGGTCTGTGGAAAGCAGGCGAAAGCTCTCGGTCTGCGAGGACTCAAGATCGACCACCTCGAGGTTGAAACGTTCGGTTTGGTCCGAAGGGTGGGTGATGGTTAGGCGTAAATGCTCTGCCCATTTTCCGGGGTTCGCGGCTAAAAGCTTGAGGACGGGGGTGTTTGGATCGGTCGAAATTTCGAATGCGGCGGCTGTCGCAGAATTATCGATACGGACGACTATCGCTTCGGAACCGCCGTTGTCGAAGTAACTGTGAAGGGCGGACGGGAGCTCGGAGTCTTTCCAGAAGGATCCGAAGCGGCGGATGAAGTCGTTGAAGCTGTGGAGGGTTGTGGGGGAGTTGAGGGGACCTCGTTGGGCTCGTCCGATAAAAGCGGTAATTGAAGTGGGGACGCCTTCGATCGGACGTACTCCGCTGGGGATTTCTTCGACGTAGACTCCTGGGTGTCGGTATTCAGGCATGGCAGTTGGGGGTGGCTGGAAAGGTAGACGGGAGTGTTGGATTGTCGAGTGGTTAGGTACGATCCGGCCCACGCCTACGTGTGGTAGGTGGCTCGAACGCTGCCTTAATGGGCTTTGCCGAGGAGTCGATGACTCCTCCCTTTTTTGGTCGGACTGAAGTCCGACCTCCTTTTACATGGAATCGAGGTCGACTAGGATTTCCCGGGGGCTGGAGCCGTTTTCGGGGCCGACGATGCCGCGCTCCTCGAGTTCATCCATGAGGTTGGCGGCTCGATTGTAGCCGATCTTTAGGCGGCGTTGGAGCATAGAAGTCGACGCTCGTTTGGTGGCTTGGAGGACGGCGATGGCTTTTTTGAACATCTCGTCTCCTTCGTCGCCGAGACCTCCGCCTCCCATGCTTCCGTCTTCATCGTCGCCGGAATCGATCTGGCGCTGGACGGCTTCGGCAAACTTGGGGGGCCCGTTTTGCTTAAGGAATTCGACGATGTCGGCGATTTCGTGGTCGTCGACGAAGGAGCCTTGCGATCGGATGAGCGCCGAGGAGCCTGGAGGAGAAAAGAGCATGTCGCCTCGACCAATTAGTTGTTCGGCTCCGGGTCCATCCAGGATGGTGCGGGAGTCGATTTTGGAGGCGACTTGGAAAGCGATCCGGCAAGGCAGGTTGGCCTTGATAACGCCGGTGATGACGTTGACGGAGGGGCGTTGGGTGGCAAGGACGAGGTGAATGCCGGCGGCCCGGGCGAGTTGGGCGAGGCGGGCGATGCCGGTCTCGATCTCTGCAGGATTGACCATCATGAGGTCGGCAAGTTCGTCCACGATGCAGACGATGTAGGGAAGCTTGTCGGGGATTTCGTCTAGGACGCCCTCGTCGCGGGGAACTTTGATCTCCAGTTCTGGCTGGTCGGCCATGACTTCTTCTTCGAATTTCTCCGCTTCGGTTTTTTCCTTTTCGCGTTTCTTGCGGGCGTTGAAACCGGCGATGTTGCGGACGCCTTTTTTGGCGAACATTTGGTAGCGGTGCTCCATTTCGTTAAGGAGCCATTTGAGGGCGCCGGGCACTTTCTTCGGGTCGGTGACGACCGGGATAAGCATGTGCGGCAGGGAGTTGAAGACCTTCATTTCGACGATCTTCGGATCGACCATGATGAAGCGGAGATTTTCGGGACTCGAGTGGTAGAGGAGCGATGTAATGATGGAGTTGATACAGACCGTCTTTCCTGAGCCGGTAGAACCTGCGATGAGCAAGTGAGGCATGCGGGTGAGGTCGGAAATGATCGGCTTGCCGGATACGTCGCGACCGAGGGCGATGGGAATTTCCGCTTTGGACTTGGCCCAGTCTTCGGACTCGAGGATCTCGCGGATGCCAACTGGGGTGGGGTGTTGGTTGGGCACCTCGATGCCGACGCAGCCTTTGCCGGGCACGGGCGCTAGGATACGCACGGACTGGGCGTGCATGCCGAGGGCGATGTTTTTGTCGAGGCTGCTGATCTTTTCGACTCTGACTCCAGGAGCTGGATACACCTCGTAGCGAGTGATGACAGGGCCGATGTGGACCTCGCCGAGAGTGACTTCGATACGGAATTCCTTGAGAGTTTGGAGCAGGCGTTCGGCGTTTTGAGCGTGTTCCTCCTCGGAGTTGCTGGCGTGGGGTTCGGCTGGCGGTGGGAGAATATCGAGGGTTGGGAAGGTGTAGTCGCCCTCCATGGTGGGGAGCTTAACGCGGGCTTTCTTGGTTTCCTTGGCCTCGACGATTTTGAGCTTATCGGAGAGTTTTGGTTTCTTTGGCTTGGCAGGCTCTTGGGTGGGTTCCGGATCGATCTCGGGCTCGAAGAGCGTTTTGCCCTTGGTGGCGGCTTTGCCTTCTGCAGCGAGGCGTTTAGCGGCGGCTTTCTCTTCTTCAGCGGCTTGCTTGGCAGCGAGTTTTTCGGCGACGGCGGCTTCGCGTTCAGCTTTCTTGGCGTCGCGTTCTTCTTGGAGGGCGAGCTTTTTGAGACGTTTGTTTTCGGCACGCTCCTCGCGACCGACAGCCCAGCGCTCTTTGAGGCCGCCGAACCAGGAGCCAGCGCCCCCGAAGGGATCAGCGGATGAGGGCAAGATTATGATGAATATGGATACGAACCAGAGGGCGAAGAAGATCAGCCCTGAACCGACGTTGCCGAGGTAGATTTCCAGGAAGTTCTGGTAGAGAAGGTTTCCGATAAGGCCACCGGGACCTCGGTGATAGCTTTCTGGGTTGGCGAAATGCTCGTGAAAAAGATCCATTACCACCGAGAAGGATATGAGGGCGGTCGCGATGGCTGTCCATAGGAGCCATTTGGGTCGGCGGCTCTTGCGGATAAGGATGAGGCTGTTCCAAAGAAGAAAGGGAGGAAAGAGCCAAGCGGAGCGACCTAGGACATCGAAGAGGCTTGCTGCGGATAGGGCCCCGAGTTTGCCGATCGCGTTAGGAGACGGATCGGTGGTTCCGCTGCTGGGATGCTGCGAATAGTCGTAGTCGAAGAATGCGATGAGAAGAAGGATGGCGATGAGCGCGCTGGCGCCGGCCCAGAGCCAGCGGCTCCGCATGCTGGGCGCTTTGATGTCTGAACCCTTTTTGGTATTTGAACTACGCTTTCGAGGCATATGCGTTTTGGTTATTCTGAAAGCTTGGCTGGGGCGCAAGGTGGGAATTTAAAATTGGGAATTTGAAAATTGAAGTGGGATTAGCGGAATCGGGGGGAAGGTTGTAGTGACGGGCTTTGGTCTTCTACCCTTGATCGCTTGGAGACGGGATCCGGCGCTGGGTTTTGGAGGACCCTTGGCGTCATGGCTAGGGCCACATTTCGGAGGAACTGCGTGGGGAGTTTGGGTCTTTCCGGGCGGGGCGACGCTAACGGTGGGGATCTTGGCGGAGTGGATTTGTTGAGTTGATTCTGGAGAATTTGTTGATCACGTTGAGGCTGAAATGAGTGAACCGATTTTCTTTAAGTCTATCTATCAAGAGCGCGTCTGGGGTGGACGCAATTTAAGCGACGCTTTGGGCCGAGATTTGCCGGAGGGCAAAGTGATCGGCGAAAGCTGGGAGGTAGTGGATCGCCCGGAGGCGATGTCGGTCGTCGCAAGGGGCGAGGCCGCAGGGATGAGTTTGAGGGAGCTCATTGAGACTGATACGACAGCGGTGATGGGAGAAGGTTACGAGGCGAGCCGTCCTTTTCCGATTTTGATCAAGTGGCTGGATTGCCAGGAGCGCTTGAGTCTGCAGGTGCATCCGCCGGCGGAGATTGCTCCGAGCTTGGGAGGGGAGCCGAAGACGGAGAACTGGTATATCGCCGACTGCGACGAGGACGCGACCCTGATCGTCGGTCTGAAGAACGGGGCGACTGAGGAACAGTTCGAAGGTGGCTTGAAGGACAACTCGCTGGAGGACTACGTGCATCGTTTTCCAGTGACGAAGGGCGAGTCGATTTTGGTGGAGAGTGGGCGTATCCATGCGATTGATGCGGGCAATTTGATTTTGGAGATCCAGCAGAACTCGGATACGACTTATCGGGTCTATGACTGGGGTCGGGTGGGCTTGGATGGAAAGCCGCGCGACTTGCATGTAGAGGAGTCGCTGAAGTGCATTGATTGGAATGATTTTGAGCCTAGCGCTATGAAGTCTGAGGGGGTGGAAGTCGTTTTGGCGGACTGCAAGGAGTTCCGACTAACGAAGTATTCGAAGAGTGGAGACGAAGCAGCGCTTGAATTGGCGAGTGGCGAACCTCGCTTGCTAAGCGGCGTTGGAGGCGTAGTCGAGGTGACTTCCGGCGGGAAAACGACGGAGCTTGTCTATGGGGAGAATGCGCTGCTGCCGGCGGCAGGTTCTTTTTCGCTGAAGGCGAAGGGCGATGGAGCTTCGTTTATCGTGACGGATCGGTTCGTTTAGGGAAGTCTAACGATTGCAGCGACACTTGGATGCAGTGACTAAAGAGGGACGCGAGGATTATTTTAATAGGTCAGGTTCGGGGCGGACTGCGCTTCGCCTGAGGCTTCGCAGGTTTGACTGCCCGAATTCTCCTTTGGTCGGATCTCTCCCGAGATCCGCTACGGAGGGGTGGGCTTCGAAAGGGGGCGGTTCGTTTAAAGGGGTGGTGTTTGTGGCGGCGTTTATTTGCGCCCTATTGGTTTTGGGGTGGATGTTTTCGTTGCCCTATCTCGCCAAGGTGGGTTTCGAGAAGAAGACGGGGTTCGAGCTCTCGGCTCGGTCCCTTGGTGGGAATCCTTTTGGGGTGACCTTGAATGCGCGGGATGTGGGCGTGGGGAATCCGGAGGGATTTGGTGTGGGAGCGTTGATGGAATTGGACGCCTTGGCTTTGGATGTGGAGCCTCGTTCAGTGGAGTCGGATACTTTGGTGTTTCGCCTATTGGATATGGATATTCGACGTTTGAGCTTGGTGATCGCCGAAAGTGGGGAAAGCAATTTGGCTTTGTTTTCAGGCAAATTGGATTCGCTTGAGAGAGGCGTTGCCTTCAATGAGGCGTCGCTTTCGGTCGGAGAGCTGGAGATAGTGGACTACTCGAAGGCCATTCCGTTCAAGCGGTCGGTGACGCTGGACAGAGAGTGGTTGTTAGAGGATGTGAAGAGTTACGCGGGGCTGTTTTCGCCCGTGATGGCCTTGGCGAAGACGATGAACGCAGGTTTGTAGAAATGAACTGCGGGCCCCGCAGTTCGCTATTCGCTAGTCCCAGAAACTAGCTGTTGAAACTGGCGCTGAAGATCTGCTCTGAACGTCGCTTTTCGTCGGCTTGGATTGTGGGGGCAATGGTTGCAATGTGGCGTGGCTTTCATCCTCGGACTTGCCTGTTTGCTGGGCGAGATCGACGATGCATTCTTGCATGGATTTAACTTGGCCTTGCAACTGCTGCGCGGCGGTGGCTGTTTCGTCTGTAGATGAGGAAGAACTGATAATGATGTCTTCCTGCGATTCGACCGCTACTTTGATCGAAGCGATGCTGTCGAGCTGTTTTTCGGAAGAGCTGGTGATTTTCGCTACCACATTATCGACTTCGCGGACTTTTTCCACAATGCGTTCGAGAGAGGAGCCTGCGGATGAGCTGATTTCGCCGCCGCGGGAAGAGCGTTGGATGGAATCTTCGATTTTTTGAGCGGTTTCGCTGGCGGCCTGGGCGGAGCGTTGAGCGAGATTACGCACCTCGTCGGCCACGACTGCGAAGCCTGCTCCTGATTCGCCTGCTCGGGCGGCTTCAACGGCGGCGTTGAGAGCGAGGATGTTTGTTTGAAAAGCGATTTCGTCGATGGTTTTAATGATAGCGGAAATCTCGTCGCTCGAGGATTGGATATCCGTCATCGCTGAACGAAGGGTATCCATCTCTTTGAGGCAGCCCTCCGCCATTTGGCGCGCTTCTGCGGTAATTGTATTGGCCTCTTCCGCGAGTGTGGTGTTGCCGGTGGTCAAGTCGCTGAGGTCTTGGAGGCGATCCGAGGTGTTGTCGAGCGACTGCGATTGCTGTTGCGCGTCGATTGCCATTTGATTGCTGGCGAGAGCGACTTGACTCGCTGCCGCAAGCGTTTCCGAGGCGCCTGATTTGAGTGTTTCGACTGCGAACTTGAGAGACTTAGTGGTGGAATGCGCGAGATAGAGGGATGATCCAAGGGAAAGCAGAATTACTGCGGAGGCAATTCCGATGAACCAGAAGATCTCGGCTGAATTTTCGCTTCTCAATTTGGCTGAGCTGGAGAGGATCGATTTTGAAATGTGGTCTTCGACCTCCCGCGGTTAATACCCAACTCCCCGTCGATGG
>JBCCZW010000160.1:0-8090 GCA_039186805.1 Verrucomicrobiota bacterium | reverse complement strand
CGAAGATGTCTACCTCGTTGATCGCTTCGAAGCCTTCTTTCTCGAGAATCGCTTTGGCAGGTATGGTGCCTCGCCATCCTCTGTACATTCAGCTTCTCCCCAAATCCGTCCAAGCAGTCATTGGGAAAACCCACCGAGACACCATACCTGCCAAAGCGATTCTCGAGAAAGAAGGCTTCGAAGCGATCAACGAGGTAGACATCTTCGATGCAGGGCCAATTCTTCAAGCCACCACCAGCAAAGTCCGCAGCGTCGCGCAAACTAAGCCTTTCAAGATACGTTCACTCGCTACCGATTCGGATATTAGCGGTCCCCCGTGGCACGCCGCCAACGGGAAGCTCGACTTTCGAGCCTGTATCGCAATGGCTGATACAAAAGATGATTCCTGCGTCTTGTCCACCTCAGCGGCAAATAGTCTCGACTTGCAAACCGGCGATACCGTCTGGCTTTCGCCCGCCAGGCCAAGTCTCCCAACCGTATCAAACGCATGAAAAACTACATTTCAGGAAAGTGGCTACTTGGGGAAAGCGACTATACGGTCGTCAACCACAACCCCTCGACCGGCGGTCTCATATCCGAGTGGGCCGCCGCTGACGAAGCCCAGGTCGATCAAGCGATCCAAGCCGCCAAGTCTTCATTTATCCCTTGGGCTGCCACTGAACTCGAAGAGCGAATCGCCATTCTTCGTCGTTTCGCTGAAATCGCGAAAGACCATCGCGAAGAACTCGCATCCGCTATTCAATCCGAAGCGGGAAAGCCCAAATGGGAAGCGCTCCAAGAAGCCCAAGCGGTTGCCGGAAAAGTCGAACTCTCGATCAAAGCCTACCAACAGCGCTGCGCCTCCTTCGGCTCCGCGCCCAGCAAGGTCCGCTTTCGCCCGCACGGGGTTCTTGCCGTCATCGGCCCTTTCAATTTTCCCGCTCACCTTCCCAACGGACACATCGTTCCCGCTCTGATCGCCGGCAACACCGTGGTTTTCAAACCAAGCGAACGCGTTCCTCTAGCCGCCGAGCTCATGACGCGTTACTGGATCGAAGCTGGCTTACCCGAAGGAGTCTTAAATCTGGTTCAAGGAGAAGCGCAAACCGGTTCCCATCTAGCGGAAAACGAAAAGATCGACGGACTCCTCTTCACCGGCGGCTCTCAGTTAGGAGAGCATTTCCGACAAACCTACGCCCAGCGTCCTGAGAAAATCCTTGCCCTGGAACTCGGCGGCAACAACCCGCTAGTCGTTTGGGACAGCGATGATCCACATTCCCTCATCCAACTCATTCTCCAAAGCGCCTATGTCACCGCCGGACAGCGCTGCACCTGCGCGAGGCGTCTCATCGTCCCGCAAAATAAGTTTGGCGACGATCTCCTAAAATCGCTCCGCATCGCCGTCGGCAAAATGAGAACCGGATCCGCCCACCAGGTGCCAGAAGTCTTCATGGGCCCCGTCATCGGCGCCTCGACCGCTCTCAAACTTGTCGAAAAGCAGCAGGTTCTCGAGAGTGAAGGACACACCGTCCTCAATCGCTTGCGTATCACAAAAGAGGGTACGGGCCAGCTCACTCCTGGACTAATCGACGGCAGCGAAGCCTCCGAAATAGCGGACGAAGAAATCTTCGGCCCCCTCCTCCAAGTCCGTCGCGCGAAAAATTTTGAAGAGGCGATCATCGAAGCAAACCGAACTCGCTATGGCCTAGCCGCCGGACTCGTCTCTGCTTCAGAAAAACGATACCAACAATTTCGCTCGGAAGTTCGAGCGGGTATCATCAATTGGAACAAACCCCTCACCGGAGCCTCCGGGGCCGTTCCCTTCGGCGGCATCGGCTTGAGCGGCAATCACCGTCCAAGCGGATTCTTCGCGGCCGACTATTGCTCTTACGCAGTCGCCAGTCTTGAATCTCCCAAAATGGAAATCGGGACGCCACCCCCCGGGCTCGCCCTCAAATAAAGCTCAAACTTTTTTAAACAACAATCCCTCAGCTCATGACCAAAGTCCCTTTCTCCAAACGTATCCGCTCTATGGAGATGCCGGACGCGTACATCATTATCTTTTTCGTCATCGCTGCTGCCGCCATCGCCACCTATCTGATCCCCGCAGGGTACTTCCAACTCAAAGAAGTGGCCTACCAAGAAAACGGCGTGGAAAAAACCCGTACCGTCATTGACCCCGATACCTTCCAATACGCCACCGATGACGAGGGAAATCCCAGCAAGGTCAATGTAAGCCTATTTTCCGGTGAAGCCCATATGGGAGCCACCCGTATCCACAGATTCCCTTCAGATGCCAATTCGGATATCGGCTTTTTCAACTACGCCTTTGAAGGCATGACCTCGGGAAGCAAATACGGAGCCGCTGTAGGAGTTATCGCATTTATCCTAGTCATCGGAGGAGCCTTTGGAATCATATCCCGAACGGGAGCCATCGAAAACGGTATCCTTGCTGTCATTGAAAAAACCAAAGGGCGAGAGCTCGCCATCATCCCCATCCTCTTCCTAATTTTCTCGCTGGGAGGTGCCATTTTCGGTATGAGCGAAGAGGCCATCGCTTTTGCCATGATTGTTACGCCCCTACTCGTAGGTCTGGGCTACGACAGCATTACCGCCGTTATGGTCACCTATGGCGCCACCCAAATCGGCTTTGCCACCTCGTGGATGAATCCCTTCAACATCAGCGTCGCCCAAGGCCTCGCCGAAGTGGAAGTCCTTTCCGGAGCGGGCTTCCGCATCTCTATGTGGCTGGTCTACACCATTGGCTGCACGCTCTTTGTAGTGATCTACGCCCTACGTATCAAGAAGAACCCCGAACGCTCGCTCAGCTACCACACCGACGCCTACTTCAGAGAAAACAAGCACAGCGAAACCAACACGCCTAAGCAGCAAGAAAGCTTCAACCTCGGCCAAGCCCTCGTCCTAATCGCCGTCGCCCTCGGTGTTGTGTGGATCATCATGGGCGTCACCCTCTACCAATACTATATCCCAGAGATCGCCACTCAGTTCTTCATCATTGGCGTGCTCTCCGGTATCATTGGCGTCGCCTTTCACCTTCGTGGCATGCGACTCAACGACATCGCCCGCAGCTTTCGCAACGGAGCCAGCGAACTCCTCGGAGCGGCGATGATCGTAGGCATGGCGAAGGGCATCGTTCTCATTCTAGGGGGAGACGACAGCACCGAACCGAGCGTACTCAACACCCTCCTCTACCAAGCTGGCCAGTGGATCGCCCCCCTTCCATCCCAACTCTCGGCCATCGGCATGCTCTTCTTTCAAAGCGTATTGAATTTCTTCATACCGTCTGGATCTGGACAAGCCGCTTTAACGGTTCCCTTGATGGCTCCGCTAGCCGACATTGCTGGCCTCAGCCGGCAAATCGCTGTCCTAGCCTTTCAACTCGGCGATGGACTCACCAACCTCATCATCCCTACCAGCGCATCGCTCATGGGCACGCTGGCGGTCGCCAGAATCGACTACATCGTCTGGTTCAGATTTTTCCTAAAGGTACAGATCGTCCTCGTCATCACTGCCACCCTCTTCATGGCGCTCGCAGTCGCCATCGGCTACGACTAATATAAAAGACCTCATTTCAGGCGGGACACCAGTTGAGCCCGGCTCTTGATCCCTAGCTTTTGGAAAATCGAGTTCACCTGCGTCTTCACCGTAAGAACGCTCTTATTAAGACTCTCCGCTATTTCCGCATTCCGCTCGCCTTTGCAAATATGCTTCACGATCTCCCGCTCCGCCGGGGTTAAAGCCTGGAGGGCTCTTCGCTTGCGTTCCGCCAGAACCTCGGGGGCCATTTCCTCATCCAAGTCGAATGGCTCTTGAAACAAAACAAAGAAACCGGGTCGCGCCAAGGAAGACTGGCTAAAGGAGGCCGGGCTCACCTTCGCTTTCAGTTTCGCATTCGACGCATTGTCAACCACCACCGCCTCCGGCATTTTCGAAGCGAGTTCCTTTGGCGGAATAGACTGTATTCGATTTTTCATGGCATTGACCGCCTCCAACACCGGTCCTGGAATCCGGAAACACTCCCGTGGGTTGTAGCTGCGGGCTCTCTCTTCGCCAAAATTCCAAGTAGCCGCCGATTCGTATGCCGCTAGGTTCGCGAAGACCAACTTTAGCTTCCAATCCAACAGAAGCAAGGGAGCTGGCAGAGTTCGAGTAAACGACTGGAGGGCATTCCGAAAGTTCTGGTCTCGGTGAATCTTCTGCACGCGCGCGACCGCAATATCGATATGCCTTGCGACCGATAAAATAAGCTTCACCTCCTCATCGCTAAATTCCTTCTGCTTGGGCGCTCGATAAAGCGAAAACATCGCCCGCATCTCCTCTCCCTCCCAGAACATGACCGACATGCCCTTATCCCAACCCTCCGCCTTGGCAAATCTCTCGTAGAACTCAGACTTTCGAAACGCGGCGGCGCCCCCCACAATGTCTCTAAACAAATAATACGGAGCGCCCACATGATCTGCGATCCACGGGCTGAAGGGGTTGAGTTTTCCCCTTTCCTCAAACCAATCGCTCGACTGGGGAATCTCCGGATTCGTGTAGACCACGCGGGCATCCCCCATCCCCAAGTGCCCAAGAAAAAGCGTCACGCGCTTAAAATCGCACACGCACTCCAGTAGATCCCTTACTCCATGCCAAAGGCTCTCGCGATCGATCGCCGCGTGGAGACTCAATACTCCGCTATCGAAATCCTCGTCCTTCACTCTCAGCGCTTCAGCCATGAATGCGAGTCTCCCTATTAGCGATCCGAATGCCAGCCTTTTTACTACTTTCGATGTATGCCATAAGGAACAGCCTGTGCTAATTTCTGTGCCGACAACACGGCGCGCTTCGCAAAACCCGCCTTCGCATTATAAGATAGAAATACGAATACAACCGACTTATGAAACCTTATCCAAAGCCTTACTCAACAGGACGCCTAATCCTCGCGCTGACGCTCGTCCTCTTCAGCTTCGGAACGTTCGCCCAAGCTCAAAATTCGCTCGGTTCGCTCAAGGGAGCCATCGGCGCAGACGACACCGACCAGTTTCTTGACGGAGCGAGCATCTCCCTCGCGGGAACCGGATTCCGCAGCAGCTCCGATCGCTCGGGCCGCTTTGCCATCAACAAAATCCCCCACGGCGAATATACTTTGATCGTCAGCTATTTTGGATACAAGTCCTACACTCGCACCGTCTCAGTTTCGAGCGCGCCATTAGATCTAGAAATTACTCTGGAGTCCGACCAAGACGATGTGGTCGATTTAGATGCCTTTACCGTGCAGGCAGGTCCTTCCGCAGCAGACCGCGCCGCAAGCTTGCAGCGGTCCGCCGCCAATCGCCTCGATGTGGTTTCATCAGACAGCCTGGGGCAGCTTCCAGACAGCACCGTCGCCGACGCCGTTCGCCGTCTGCCCGGCGTCAACATCGAAAAAGATGCCCAGGGCCGCGAAGGCCGCTACGTCACCATCCGAGGCATGAACGCCGACTTCAACTCGGTTTCGATCAACGGACAGAAGGTGGTTGTATCCAATTTTGACGGCGCAAGCCGCAGCGTGCCGATGGATATCATCTCGGCCGATAGCGCTGGTACCATCGAAGTCACCAAGTCGGTCCTTCCCAGTCAGGACGCGGACTCAATCGGGGGCTCCATCAACATCCGTTCTCGCTCCGCCTTCGATCAAGACGGCATGAGCGCTTCAGCGGAATTCAAAATCGGCTCGCAAAGCATCGCTGATGATTACGAAGGAAGCTATCCTTACGACGAAACGCCTTACGAATTTTCCGCTTCCTGGTCCGATCAGCTCAATGAAGCTAGGACCTTAGGTCTCGCCCTTTCAATCAATCAAAGCAATCGTCCCTACTTATTTCGCTCAATCGAAAGCGGACCTTACACCTTGGACCTCGGCGACTATTTCGCTGGCTACGGCCGATTGGAGGAAGCTTTTGACAATGTGGAATCAACCGGCGGAACTGCCCGCTTCGACTTTCGCCCTTCCGAAAACCTCGAATGGTCCGTCGACCTCGCATACTCCAACCGCGAAACCAATCAAGGCAGCCAAAGAGCGCAAGTGAACTTCGATCCTCGATTTCTTGTCGGCGACCTCGAAACGGTCAACAACACCGCAACCGCATTCATCTCTGAAGACCGCTCTCAGCGCGAAATTCGCGACTACTACGAAGAACAGGAAAACGCGACTGTATCCACTGAAATCGTACAGCAAAGCGGCGACTGGGAATTCACCTACGGACTCGGACTCAATGAAGGCGATTTCGCGGGCGACCCTGACCGAGACCTTCGAGCATTCTTTAGAACCGGATTCGAAGATGATGAAGGAAACTTCCTCGAAAACTCCTTCGAGCTTCAAAACGGCGACCCTTATTCCCCTCTGTACGGAGACAATCATGCCACGCTTCCCCTTTCCGCCTTCAGCCTCTTTGAAGTGCGTCGGGGCACTCGCATCATATCCGACGAAACTTTCACCGGTTACTTCAACGCCAAGAAAGACATGCTCTGGGGCGACAAGCCTGGTTACCTCAAGCTCGGTATCAAGTCCACCAGTACAGACCGCGACTTCGACGACATCCGCAGACGCTACCGGACCGCAGATGTAGATTGGACCCTCGAGTCTGTCGTCATCAATGGCAGCGAAGAGGTCTACGGAAGCGTCGTCGCCGACTACGGAATCGATCGCGCCCTCAATGGCCAGGTCTTCGGTCCAATGATCGACCCCAACAAAGTTCGCGAAGCCGAAGCGGCTCTCGCCGCTGCCGGACTCAGAGACGAGCAAGACGAAAACTGGTACCTCAACCAAAACGTGAGCCGCGACGGTCGCGCCGACCTTGTCAACTCCTATGATCTCACGGAAGACGTGACAGCCGGCTTTATCGAAGCCCAGGTGCAGATGGAAAAACTCACCCTGATCACAGGTATTCGCATCGAGAATACAGACGTCGAAGTAAACACCCACGCGGGCGACTTCTTCGAAACTGACCCAGACAGCCCGCTTTTCGTGCGTCCTGTCATGGGCGAGAATAGCTATACCGATATTCTCCCTCACTTTCACCTTCGCTACGATGCAAACGAAGACCTTATTTACCGCGCATCGCTCAATCAAACCTTGGCCCGTCCCTCTTTCCGCCAATTGAATCCTTCCACCGATATTGACCCAACCGCTAACGACGACGATGGGCTCGCTATCAAAGGCCGTACCGACCTCGATCCTGTCGTATCGACAAATCTCGATTTCTCAGTCGACCGTTACTTCCAATCCGGAAGCCGCATCTCGGCTGGCGTGTTCTACAAGGACATGAAGGACAATATCTATCGCCTCAGCCGGAGCGTGAATTCAAGCGACCCCAGCTACTTCCCATCCACCGCTGAAGTGCGCGAGTTCCTCAATGCAGACGGGGCCCAGGTACTTGGTCTCGAACTCTCTTTCGACTACGAGCTCTCGACCCTCTTCGAACCGCTCACAGGTTTCAGTTTCTCCGGCAATTACACTTACACCGATTCCCAAGTAGACGGTATCCAAAGAGAAGATACCGAGGGCAACTTGTTCCTCGAATCCGGAACGACGCAACTATTCGGCCAAGTCCCACACACCTACAATCTGGCATTGAACCTCTCTCGCTGGGGCATCGACAGTCGTTTGGCCTGGAACCACTCGAGCGATTACCTCGACTTTGGCGGCATCGATGCAGACATCAATCTCGATGACTACATCTCGGAACGCGATCGCTTCGACTTCAGCTTCAAGTACCGTTTCCAACCGGAATGGACCGCCTTCTTAGAAGTCCGTAATCTGCTAGACGACGACTCCCGCGCCTACGAAGGCGACGAGTCCACTCGCATGCTCTACCGCGAAGAGTCAGGCAGATCCACCTGGATCGGTATCCGCTGGAGCCGCTAAGGCAAAAGACCTTTCAATCAAACAAAAGACCGAGCCTTTCCCGCTCGGTCTTTTTTGTGTTCTAAACTGTAGACGCGATCGTCGATCATATACGTCAGGTTAAGAGTTGTTCTAGGATTTGCCTCTGATTGGGTTTCTTGCGCTTTTCATAGAAGCAATGCTTGCGAAGGTTGTCGAAGACTCGAGTACTGCAGCAGGGAGT
>JBCCZW010000159.1:0-8113 GCA_039186805.1 Verrucomicrobiota bacterium | reverse complement strand
TGCCGGGTCGGCGCCCCGGCCTACAGTGGAGGGGTGAGGTTTGATAGGCGTGTAAGAGGATGATGAATACTTGAACTTTAGATTAGCTGGGAGGTCGAATGGTATCTCCTTCTTTCCATTCGCCTTCGATAAGAATCCATAGCGGGTCTTCGGGGATGCCTGTTTCGTTGCGGGTCAATTGATCGACGACGAGATCGACCGCAACCTTGCCGGCGCTGCTCCATTTGGGATTCATGCCGGCTATGTTTTCATAGGACGAGTGCCAGCCTAGATGGGCATAACTTATCTTCTCCGGCTGCGGATAGCCAAGGCGGTCGAGTTGTTTTGGCAAGTCCTTACCAACGCCGAGAACGCAGTCGGGTTGATGGCGTTTGAGCCATGCGTCGAGTTCGCCGAGGTCTCTCTTGTCATCGGTAGTCTCTCTGAAGAAAATTGGAATGAGGTCATCCTGAGGAATATTTAGGTCTTCCGAATGGAGAGCGGCGCTGCGCTTGAAATCTGATGAGCGCTCGAAGATCTTCGGAATGACCACGCCGAAACGGCGATAGTCCCGGGCTTGGAGCTGCTTGATGACTTGGATGAGATTTCCGTAGTGGTTTACTTCAATACGGTGCAGTTTAGGGTGGGTCAAAGCCCCGCCGATTGATGCCATGGAAAGTCCGCTTAGGTCGAGGCCTTTGAAGCTGACTTCGCTTTCCATGAAGTGCTCGAATATGACTGCTTGGATGCCGCGGGCGCGGATGATCTCCAAGAGCCGCTTGGGGTTCATGCCTGGTTCGTACCAACTGAATTCTTCGACTCTCAATCCGAGCATTTCAGCTTGATTGTGGATGCTCAGGCGAAGGGATTCCGGGTTGCCTTCGCGATCGTAGTCCCACGGTTGACAGTGGACTTCGGCGATAACGGGGGAGAGAGTAGAGGGGCGTTTGAAGCGGATGCTGGACATCACCGCCGAGACGATGGGATGGGCTTCATAGCCCAGCTCTTTGGCGGCTTCCAAAATTTTGTCGCGCGTGCCGGACTTGTGACCTGGCAGGCCGCGGAGGGCTCGACTTACGGTGGATTTGGATACGCCGACTTTGTCGGCAATCTCTTGAATCGTTGGGGGGCGGGGTCGAGGCATTAAAGTGTCGCTTGGGGGTTAGAAGAACTAATACTCAATGAGTTGTCTGTTTCAATTTAAATTGGTCTAGCATCGCGTTCACGCAACGGTTGCAAGTCTGCGCCGGTGACTTGCTCAAGGGGCCTCTGCATGTTCGGGTCCGAATTGAAGGACTTTCTGCAGCGAAGCGTGAGATGCTCTGCGTTCGCCAGTCGATACGCACAATGGAAGAAAATTTGAATACATACTTTTTGGACTGCGCGACGGTTTTGATGGGTGAGATCGCGAGAGGGCTGTGGAACCTAGAGCCTTTTTCTAAGCGAAAGCTACCTTAAACGAGTTATGACATCTAGGCAACAAGCTAACGTCATCGTATTTCTCACCGATCAACAACGCTATGACACGACCGGGGCGAATGGCAGTCGTCTTGACCTGACGCCAAATTTCGATCGCGTGGCCCGCGAGGGAACGCACGTGGCGAAGAGCTTCACTTGCCAGCCCGTCTGCGCTCCGGCGCGTTCATGCTTTCAAACGGGACTTTATGCGAGCCAGACGGGCGTTTGGCGTAATGGCTGCGAACCGCACCCGCATCTCTTTACTTTAGCAGAGCACTTTGGCGAAGCAGGTTATCATACTGGATACATCGGAAAGTGGCACCTAGCGGCGGATCATCATCACGGCTATGTGCCGCGCAACTTGCAAGGCGGCTACGAGACTTGGCTGGGAGCGAACATCTTGGAATTCGTATCCAATTCATATGATACAAGGCTTTGGGATGAATCAGGACGGGAACATTATCTGCCTGGCTATCGGGTCGACGCGGTGACGGATGCGGCGATTCGGCATATCCATGCGCGGAGTTCCGAGGAGAGACCTTTCTTTCTATTCGTGTCCTTACTCGAGCCGCATCATCAAAATTCAAGTGACTCTTATCCAGCTCCCCACGGTTACGAGAGCCGCTACTCCACAGCAGAATTGCCGCCGGACTTGCGAGCGACGGAAGGAAGCGCGGTGCAGCATTGGCCTGGCTATTGCGGGATGATTAAACGAATCGATGAGGCCTTTGGGCGGATGCTCGACGCTTTGGAAAGCCTTCAGTTGAAAGACAACACGGTGGTGCTTTATACCTCGGATCACGGCAATCATTTCAAGACTAGGAACGCGGAGTATAAGCGCTCTTGTCACGATGCGTCGATACGAGTTCCGACCGCATTATGCGGGCCCGGTTTCGATAGCGGCGGTGAAGTGAGTCAGCTGGCGAGCTTGATAGACCTTCCGCCGACGCTTCTCGATGCTGCGGGTTTGAAGGTTCCCAAGGAGATGCAAGGAAGGTCTTTGCTGCCCTTGATACGAGACCCCGGAATCGATTGGCCGGAAGAGGTTTTTGTTCAGATAAGCGAGAGTCAGACGGGGCGCTGCGTTCGAACCAAGCGGTGGAAGTACTCGGTGCGGGCTCCGGAGGAAGACGAGGAAGGAAATCCGGTATCGCAGCCTTCTTCTGAGGTTTATGTCGATGATTGCCTTTACGATTTGGAAGCGGATCCTTGGGAGCTATGCAATTTAGTGGGTTACACCTCTCACTCGGAAGTAGTGGAGGTGATGAGGCAGCGGTTGGCCAGGAGAATGCAGGAGGCTGGGGAAGAGCTGCCGCGATTTTTGGATGCTCCGCCAGCGGCGCCTTACGAGCAAGTAGTGACCTCGGAGGAATCGAGGTTGTAACCTTCGCTGTAACTATCGATTGGATACAGTCACAGCTCTAGCCTGAAGGATATCCCCTTCTACGTTTTAGGGAAGCTTTCCCCATCGCTCCAATAGGTTTCAAGAAGGATGGCTTGGGGCGAGCGGGGAATGCCGAATTTGCCGGAGATGATGTGATTGTTGATGTTGTTGATAGCGAGGCGAGCGATTTCCAGATCGTCGTGGGTGGCGCCCGCAAAGCGATGACCGCCCGTCTGCGAGGTTTGCTTGTCGAAGGCAATGAAGGAAATGTCTCCAGGGATCCTCAATCCCTCGCTTTCAAGTCTCCTTCCGATGTGGCGATGGCCGATGATCACATCGACTCGTTCCCTTTGCATCCAAGTCTTGATTTGAGCCATGGTATAGTCGGATTCGCCGATAAAGGGGGAAACGCGTTGGGCAGCGGGAAGCTTGAGCATGTGGGAATCGAAGGCGCCGCGGATTCGGTCTTGGGCGCGTATGTTGATTCGCTTGTTGGTGAGGAGCCCTGGCCTCTCGTAGCCTTTGCTGTAAGCGGCTTCGAGGCAGAGGCGAACCGCTTGAAAGTGATCTTCGGATACGCTGTCCAGCTTGGGAGAGGCGATGAAGCGTCCGATGGTGATAACGGCGAATTCGTCCCACGAAATTTCTGGGTGCTCCATCGCGAAGTCGTGCGTAAGGGGGCCGAGGATAATGCCTTTGATTCCGCGAGATTTGAGGATTTGGGAATGGCGTTGGGCGGAGGTTTCTGGATCCCAGATGTAGATTTCAAAATCGTAGCCGAGGCGAGCGGCTTGCTCTTGAGCGACCTCGGAGCATGCAGAGTAAAATTCGCTGAGATCCTCCCGGAAGACGATTGCGATGCGGACTTTGGCATTGTGGCTGACGAAGTTGTTCCGGTAGTTGACCAGAGCCGACAGCATCGGGTCGGGCGTGTAGCCCAGCTCGTCCGCAACTCTTTGGATATGGTCCCGGGTTTTCTTGTTGACGAGGGGCGATCCCTTGAGAGCGCGCGATACGGTCGGATGGGAGACGCCTGCTCTCTCGGCGACGTCTCTTATTGTGATGCGTTTAGGGGGGTCTTCGGACATTCTGCTTAGCCTTCAGTGGACTGCGTTTTGAGGGTGCAGCAACGGCAGTGGATAAGTTCTAGTCACTATTTCTCAAGACTTGTCAATGTGTCGATTTACTTGTTCTCGACACTCTCGATGACAGATCGGTTGAGAAGCTGCCGCTTCACGTTAGAAGGGAGTGGTTATGCCAAAAACTCGAATGTTGCCGCTGAAAACTCTCTGGGTCTAGGCAAGGCGCGCTCAAAAAGCGTATCGAGATCGCGTATGTATGGGACAAATACATACTAGATTTATTGGCGGGGTGACGACTTGGGGCCTCAGCAGTTTTTGGGCATCACTTTGCTCAGGCTAACAAGAAGCCCGGTCTGTTGAGGCGCTTTTGAAATGGGTTCTAGTTCGCGACTAGGTAAACGAGATAGCCGACGAGCCAGATTCCTCCGAGGATTGCCGAGAGCTTAAGCAGGTATAGGCCAATAACGGCAATGTATCCGATGGTCCAAAGTATCGCCATTATCGTTAGGCGAATCAGATGGGCGGTGACCCAAGGTAAGCTGATGGTCGTCACGCCTAAAAATAGGATTCCGACGACATTCGCTTTGGCGAGTCCTCCAAAGTACAGCACATCGCTTATAAACAGCAGAACTAAGAAAGTAACTCCCGCTAGGACCCACTGTTTCCAAGAAAGTAAGCTGATCCAAGAATCAAGTTTGGCGTCGATTCTCTCGCAAGTCGCCTGAAGGAATCTCTCGCCCTGCATCGGCTTGCTCGGGCGCCGATAAACCCGATTTCTAGAAATCGGCTTGGGATTGCTGCTTCTGCCGATGTTGATTATCGCCTGTTGATCTTGGCGACCCATCTCTCCAAAGAATGTGCCTTCTCTTTGAAAGTGGTAGTCGTCTCTGTCTTGCTGATTCATTGTGGGAGGAGTTGCATGTCTGCGTGAGAGGTGCTTGGGGCTTTGACGGATTCAGATGCCAACTTATTCAAAAAAACTTTCTTCTGGCCGATTGCTTGGTGGCTACGAGCTATCAATTGGCGTTTGCGAAGCTCTAAAATCCACGTCATCCAGCCGATCGGTCGGAGTCTGTTGTGAGTCCAGATCCGGAGGTTTTCAAGCCGGAATCTGCTGTGGCTTAAGAGAGGTTGGCGGATCGGCGCTCCGCCCTACAGCTTTTGATCTCTTTGGGAGGATTCTTAGCTGGGTAGTGTTTACTGAATACGGAATAGAAAGGGGCGAGGTGGGTACCTTAAGCGGGGACAGCGAAGAGCATTTCTGAGGATAGATGGAATTTTGGTTCAACCGAGAATTGATCTGCAGGCGATCCATGGTAATGTCGGTTGATTAGATCAAATACCTAACTATGAAATCTCTTTCTTTCTTCTTTGCCTTTGTTGCTTTGGCGACAGCGAATTGCGTAATTGCCCAGTCGGGAAAGCCTATTCCAGACGGATTTACGACGCTTGAGATCGGCGATAAAGCCCCTGGTTTCACATTGCCGGGAGTGGATGGAAAGGAGTATAGCCTGTCGGACTTCGATGAGGCTTCGGTCCTTATGATCATTTTCACGGGGACTCATTGCCCGACCTCTCATGGAATCGAAGAACGCTTGCAAACGATGATCGATGAAAGAGTGGGCAAGGATTATCAGTTGGTAGCCATCAACCCGAACCATGACTCCGGTCTGCGTCCAGACGAGTTTGGGCATACGGACTACCGCGAGACCTTCGAAGATTCGAAACGCTACGCTGAGGACTTGGGGTGGGAGTTTCCATTTCTCTACGACGGCTATACGCAGACGACTGCGAAAGCCTATGGATGCTTGGCCACGCCCCACGTTTTCATTTTCGATAAGAATAGGATGCTCCGATATAAGGGCCGCTACGATGACTCTCGATATCCCGATCCGGCGACTGTAAAATCTCCTGACGCGATCAATGCCTTGGATGCCTTGCTGGCGGGTAAGCCGGTCCCGGTTGAGGCGACGCGACCTCACGGTTGCTCTACCAAATGGAGAGAGCGAGCGGCTCACGTCGCGGCGGCTGAAGCCAAGTGGCAAGCCACGGAGGCGACGATCGAAAGGATCGATGCGGCAGGCGTCGCTAAGCTGGCCAAGAACGGTACCGAAAAGTTACGGTTGATAAACGTGTGGGCGACGTGGTGCGCGCCTTGCGTTGAGGAGTTTCCCGATTTAATTGATATCGCGCGGAAGTTCGGGCATCGCGAATTCGAGCTTATTACCATTAGCCTAGATGATCCTTCGCAAGAGGAGAGAGCTCTGAAGTTTCTGAGCAAGCAACGCGCGGTGAAGACGGATAGACTTAAGAAGAGCGTTGTGGCAGAGGGGCGCGCCACGAATAATTACCTCTATACTGGTGCGAGCCAGGATGATTTGGTGGAGGCTTTGGATCCAGAGTGGCCCGGACCCATTCCCCATACGGTCCTTTTAGATCAAGATGGCAAGGTGCTGTATCGGAAAAATGGGATGATCGATCCCGAGGAAGTGCGCACTAAGATTTTGGATACGCTGACTCGCTACTATTGAATGTGAAGGTGATTTCCCCCTTCGACTCCAAAAAACCCCTGGAATAGAGGGGCATTACGCTTTCTAAGGCGACTTGCGGGTCTGAGAATGATTAATTCGGCTGCTTCGAGAAGAGGCTATTCCTTGGGATAGGTTCTAGAGTTCCTTTACCTTGATGTTGCGGAAGTGGATCTTGCCTTGCTTTCCCGAGTGTACTTGAAGGCTGAAGAAGCCTTTCTTGTACTCGTCATTTATCCAATGGGCTGCGGGGATACCGTTTATCCAAGTTTTCACTACGTTGCCTTTTGCTTCTACGGTGAGCCGATTCCAGTCTGAGTAGTCGATGGCCTTGCGGGCTTTCTTGTGAGCGCCAAGCCATAGAGGGTAGGCCCAACCGCCGGCGCTCTGACCGTAGATGCCGCCGGACCAGCCGCGCTGTTTCGCTTCGTGTTCCATTTCCGCTTGGGGGCCGAAAACGGTGACGCCGCCTTTGCCTCCCGGTTTTTGCTGTCCGCGAAACATGAAGCCCGTGTTGCCATCGACTTCCCACTTGAGCTCTGCGGTGAAGATAAAATCCGCGTAATCGTCTTTTGTAGTTGAAAGGTAAGTACTCGGGGAACCTGGTACGCAGGTACCCACAATCGTATTTCCTTTGGCTTCGAAAGCGCAGTGTCCTCCGAGCGGGATCCATCCGTCAAGGTTCTCGCCATTGTAGAGAGAGACGAAGCCTTTCTTTAGATTCGGCTCTTTGTCCGAGTGAGTGAGCATGTCCTCCGGCGCGGGGACGTTTGCTTGTTTCTTGTAGGTTTCGATCCACTTCTCCTGGCTCTCTGAAATTACATTGGCTGGGCCAGCGAGAACGGCGAATGCGGAAAGCGATAGGGCTAAAAGGGTGATGATTATTTTTTGGGGCATGGTAATAGAGTGTTTTGGCGAATGAGTGGGGTGTTGCGGAAATTGGAGTCGATCGGGGCAAGCTGAACTTAGGTGCCGCAGAAGGTTTCGTTGACTCTTTCGCGCGGTTTTGGCGCCAGTTCTAGGTCGGCGTAGTCGGGGTTCTCGCTATAGGGGTTTGCTAACGCTTCGACAAGGCGGTTGAAGGGACCGTAGTCGTTTCGGTAGGCGGCCTGAATGGCTTGTTCGATTCGGTGGTTGCGGGGAATCAGGATTGGGTTGGCTTGACGCATCTCTAGAAGTCGGTTGACGCTGTCAGCTTGAGATCTCCATTTGCCGAGCCAATCCTGTAGGTCCGACTTGTCCTTGAATAGTTCTTCAAGAGCTTCGCTTGTATCCCCAGAAGCGATACGCGTGAGATGTCGAAAAAAGAGGGTAAAGTCGACCTCATGTTCAGCGAGTAGATCTAGGCATTCTTGTATAATTTCGTTTGGCGCATCTGAGGGCAGCGCAAGCTTTGATCGAAAGCGTTTTTGGTATTGGGCGGAGAATTGATCAGGGTACTTCTTGAGAGCGGTTTCGGCAAGTGAGATCGCTTTTTGCTCATCATCGTCGAGAAGAGGTAAGAACGTTTCGGCGAAGCGAGTGAGGTTCCAGAGGGCGATATCGGGTTGATTGTTCCAGGCATAGCGCCCTCCTGTATCTATAGAACTGAATACGCGCTTGGGATGAAAGGCGTCCATGAAGGCGCAAGGGCCGTAGTCGATGGTTTCGCCCGAGATGGCGCAATTATCGGTATTCATCAC
>JBCCZW010000158.1:0-8121 GCA_039186805.1 Verrucomicrobiota bacterium | reverse complement strand
TCAAACCGCCGGCCATCCCGAAGATGCCAGAGATAATGCTCGTCCCCAAAACTGAAAAAGCGAGTAACCACCACATAGAGCGGAACTTGCTTCAGCTATTCTACACGATCAATTCGACTTATTCGAAAATAATACTTTCCTATTTGGAATATGAAGACGGAACTCCTTGAAACCCTTGTCGCCTTCCATCGCTCCGGTTCCATCACCGAAGCAAGCACCGCTCTCCGCATCACTCAATCCGCAGCCAGCAAACGCTTGTCTCAGCTCGAATCCATAGCCAGCCACAACTTGTTTGAACGCCAAGGCAGAAATCTTGCGCTCACTCAGAAAGGTCTGGAATTAGCCCAGCAAGCTCAAGTTGCCCTCAGTTCTTTGCGAGCGCTGCTCTCCTCGCCGGATGCAGAGAAACAGTCCTTCACACTCGGCATCTCCGATTCCATTCTCTCCTCTTGGGGAGCTCCCTTGCTGAGTGATCTCCAACGAGCCCAACCCAAGGTCCACTTAGAAGTCAACGCTCACCGGAGCCCGGTAATCGTCGACAAGCTCAATCTCGGCCAATACGACCTCGGCATCTGCGCCGGAACTCCCACCTGTCCGCAAAGCCTCATCCAAGAGCATATGTTTGACGAGCCAATAGTGCTCATAGGCAAGGGCAAGCGTATCCATGACCGTCCGATCATCACCATCGAAAAGACCGCCAGCACCTGGAAGAGTATCGAGAAAGCCTGCGCCAGATGCGGCTATCGCTCTCAAACCCGCATCCAGTCTTTTTCTGCGGCCGCCAACCTCGCTTTGCACGGACTCGGAATCGCCCTCGTGCCCTGCGGAATTGCCTCCTCAATGAGATCGGGTAGAGCCCGAAGCACATGGATGAGCAAAACGCCTATCTCGCGACCTATCAGCGTAGTTTATAAGAAATCGCTCCTCCAGTCAGAGTCATTTCAAGAGATGCGAAATACAATCCTAGCGTCCGCCAAGCAAATCGCATTCTAAAACCGAAGAGCAGATAAAAGCCATATAAGCTTTATTTGATATATTCGATGATCTCATCCAACCGCATCATTGAACACCCTCCAATCCCAGATGATGACTTGAGCCAATCCCCAACTCGTGAAATGCTTTGATATGACACGATCTACCCTGTACCCCCTCCTTCTTAAAACCCTCGCTGCCTCCTCCATCCTTTCTATCACAGCTTGCCCAATGCCCGCCCAACCCAAAGGCTTCAACTACGATGAGTCGAAGGTCCCTGCATATATCCTACCCGACCCGCTAACGGCAGAAGACGGATCTCCCATCGATACGGTGGAGAAATGGGAAACAAAGCGGAGACCCGAGATCCTTTCGCTATTTGAAACCCATGTTTACGGACGCCGTCCAGCAGTACCCTTGGACCAAAAAAGCGTCGTCACCGAAGAGTCATCTGATGCCTTGGGAGGCAAAGCTCATCGCAAGCAGGTCACCCTCCTATTCGAAGGTGGGTCGCAACCCTATGGCCTACGCCTCCTGATCTATCTGCCAAAGGGATCTTCCACTCCAGCGCCCTTGTTTCTTGGATACAACTTCAATGGGAATCATAGCATCCATTCGGACCGCAACATTCATCTCTCCCCATCATGGATGCGCAAAAATTCAAATGGCAATCGCGAACACCGAGCGACCAGCGCCTCCCGCGGAGCCAGCTCTTATCGTTGGCCAGTCGAAAAGATCATCGCCAAAGGCTACGGTATCGCCACTGCCTACTACGGCGACGTCGAACCCGATCACGCCGAAGGCTGGAAGCGCGGTATCCGTTCCTTCTATACAAAAGATGAAAGGGGCGATCCTCTCGAAATTGAAGACTGGAGCGCTATCTCCGTCTGGGCCTGGGGCCTCAGCCGCATTGCAGATTATCTAGAATCGGATCCTCTAATCAACGCGAGCCAAGTTGCCCTCTTGGGCCACTCTCGTCTTGGCAAAACCGCCCTTTGGGCCGGAGCAAACGACCCACGTTTCTCAATAGTCATTTCAAACAATTCCGGCTGCGGGGGCGCTGCCCTGAGTCGTCGCGCCTTCGGAGAAACCGTCAAACGAATCAACGCCAATTTCCCCCACTGGTTCTGCCGCCAGTTTTCGACATACGACGACAACGAGTCCGCGCTTCCAGTCGATCAACATCAACTCATCGCCCTCATGGCTCCTCGGCCCACCTATATTGCCAGCGCCGTCGAAGACAAATGGGCCGATCCCAAAGGGGAATTTCTCTCAGCTAAAAACGCATCGCCCGTCTACTCCCTCTACGGCCTGCAAGGCGTTCAAGCCTCAGTCCAGCCAGGACCCAATACCCCAGTCGGAGATTTCATCGGCTACCACATCCGCGATGGAAAACACGACGTCACCCTCTACGACTGGGAGCAATACCTTGAATTTGCAGACAGGCACTTCGCTCGTCACTAGAAGTCAAGTAGGGTTGTCTTGATCCAATGTATCGAATCATTCACTACTAATGAATTTCGCCACAGCTTCCCCCGCCAAACGATTGCCCGCCAGATTCCAATGCGAATCGTTCTTCTTGTACAGACGCTCCTCACCGGCCTGAAAAAGCTCCAATAGATCCAAAACCTCGATCCCCATTCTCTCCAGAGCCCTCACAAGCTCCTGATTAGGTTTTTCAACATCCCAGGCTTCTAGCGGCAAACCCGGAAAATGAACGTCCCGAACGCGTCGCCTCAAGGCCTCATCCACTTGGAATTCATCCGGACAGAGCGCCACGCTCAGTTCGATATCCAAGCCCTCGCATATGTCTTTCATCTCTTCGATATAGAGCGCCGTCGCTTCCATAGAACGCTTCAATCGCTCTTCGCCCAAAAACAAACGACTCCGATCCGCCTCGATCTCCAGATACGTCTCCTCATCGAAGCTGGGGCAATCATCGCAATACTTCCCGTCCCCAAAATAGACCTGCCCCTGCTCCTGCTTGAAACTCCCGACGAAGTGCATCAGCAACGAGCCCACATGGGCATAATCAACCCACGCGCGACGACTAGGCGTCAGATCATTCCCCATAAAAAACGATACCCGCACCGCATCCGGTTCCAAAGCCAAGCCTTCCGCCAAGAGCAAAGCCAAATAATCTTCCGGGCGCGTAGAAGGAATTCCCATATTCAGAATCTCAATACGCTGTCCTTCGGCATTCAAGATCTCTTCAGCCAAAGTGAGGAAATTTCCCTCGTAGGGCACCACGCCAAAGGCAAACGAATCTCCCAAGGCCAACACTCTTTTCACACCCTCTTTCTTTTCCCCAAACTCTACGTCAAGGAACCCCTGCGAGTTGACCTCGAAACCATAGAACTTCGATCCTGCCTGCGCCCGATTCCTGTCATAATCGCCACTGTAAAATATGAAGCTCGGGCTCACCGCATTGAACACCCGCAATGCAATTTCGCAAAAGCCGAAGCTCAACCCCAGCATTAAACAAAATCGAAACAGATTTCGTCTCATATCCCAAAAGTCATGGTAGGTTTTCCATTGTAAAGCTGTAGGGCGGGGCGCCAAATTATTCAGAGTTGAGGTTCACTAAATCGCCAGCATTCAGCAACCGAGAATCAAAACCAAATGTATTCAAATACCCAATTCTCTATTAGCGTATATTTGCGAAAATAAGCGGACCAAAACCACCGAAGCCTATCCTCATAGCTACATCAGCTGCACATCAGTGGCTCAACTCTCCACAACCTAACTAAGCACCTCCGGGTTCACCAGATTCGCCGGACGTTCCCCCCGGCAGGCTGCCAAGCAATTCTCGACCGCCATCAGTCCCATCTTCGTTCGCGTTCCAATTGTAGCGCTCCCTAAATGAGGGGGAGTCACTACATTCTCTAATTCATAAAGTTCAGGCTCCAACTGTGGTTCATTTTCGAATACATCCAATCCTGCTCCCGCTATCACCCCGTCCTTCAAAGCCTTCACCAGTGCCTTCTCATCGACTACCGGACCTCGCGCCGTGTTGATCAGAAAAGCCGTCTCCTTCATGAGCGCCAATTCTCGCTCTCCGACCAAGTGAGTCGTCGCTTCGTTTAACGCCACGTGGATCGACACGAAGTCGCTCTCAGAAAACAACTCATCCCGACTCGCATAGCGCGCCCCTAATCTGGCTTCTGCTTCCTCGCTCATCCGCGTACGATTCCAATAAAGCACCTCCATATTGAAACCTCGCGCCCGCTGAATCATCGCCTTTCCGATTCGTCCCAAGCCAAGTAACCCAAGCGTTGCTCCCGTAATGTCCAGTCCCAGTAGCTGCATAGGCCCCCAACCGCTCCATCGCTTCGAGCGTACCAGACGATCCCCTTCCACAACGCGTCGCCCCACCGCGAACATCAAGGCCCACGCCATATCAGCTGTCGTCTCCGTCAAAACTCCCGGCGTATTCGTTACAAGGATACCGCGTTCTGTCGCCGCAGTCACCTCCACATTATTGAATCCCACGGCATAATTCGCCACGACCTTCAGATCGGCAGCGGCATCCATTACCTCCCCGTCTATCGCGTCCGTCAAGATGCACAGCAAGCCATCCTTACCTTTGATACCCTCGATAATCTCGGATTTGGAGAGCACCCGATCCTCCCGATTCCACTCCAACTCAGCTTGCTCCCGCAAAAATGACATGCACGCTGGCGGCAGCTCACGGGTCAAAAAGATCTTAGGCTTAGACATACCTCGCATCACAGAGCTAAGGCCGATCAGAACCAAGCCGAAAAATTCAGCCACTCTAATCGCCGGAACAGCCAAGGACCCCCAAGCTTCGCACATCAATCTCTCGAGCTCAAGTTTGCGATCTAGAATAGTGTTGATCGCAAAACGCTTTACCTGATTCAATCAGAGCCCAACACGTGATGGTAAATCGCCAAGCCCCTACCCCAAGATCGACCGAACGCCTTCTCAACCTGAGAAGCCTTCTCCCGGTCATTGCTACCTGCGCTCTGGCAACGTCGACCGAAGCTCAAGTCGATTTCGCCCAAGACATTCGCCCTATTCTCAACGCGAACTGCACCGAATGCCACGGCGGCGTCAAAGCGGCGGGTCGCGTCTCCTTTGTTTACGAAGATCGGGTCATCAACTTCGAGGGCAAATCCGGCTTCACGACCGTCATTCCAAAGAATCTAGAAGAATCCGAGCTCTACTACCGGATCACTACCGACGACGAAGAAGAGCGTATGCCTCCCGCCGATCATCACCCGATGCTCTCCAGCGAAGAGGTCGCTCTCATTAAACAGTGGATCGAAGAAGGAGCCAAATGGAGCGAGCACTGGGCTTTCGTGCCGCCAAAAAAACCGTCCCCACCGCAGACCGCTTTCGACGACCAAGCTAAAGGAGAAATCGACCGTTTTCTTTTCCGCCAACTGGAAAGCGAAGGCCTTGCTCCCAGCCCCGCCGAATCTCCCCGCCGTCTCCTCCGCCGCCTCGGCTTAGCGCTCACCGGACTCCCCCCAAGCTTGGAAGAGTTGGACGCCTTCGAAACCGCCTATGCCAAAAACGCCAAGCGTACTCTCAAGAAAACAGTCGACGGTCTACTGGAACGACCTGCTTTTGGCGAACGCTGGGCGACCGTCTGGCTTGACCTGGTCCGCTATGCCGACTCTGGCGGTCTCGGCCAAGACCAAAAACGTACCATCTGGGCCTATCGCGATTGGGTCGTCGATGCCCTCAACAACGACCTCCCCTTCGATGAATTTACCATCAAGCAACTCGCGGGCGATCTCCTTCCCAATCCTACCCTCAACGACCTCATCGCCACTGCCTCCCACCGCAATACGCAAACCAATGACGAAGGCGGCACTGACGACGAAGCTTTCCGAGTCGAAGCCGTCGTGGATCGCGTCAACACCACCTGGCAAACCTGGGGCTCCATCACCTTCAGCTGCGTCCAATGCCATGACCATCCTTACGATCCCATCCGTCACGACGAATACTACCGCTTCATGGATTTCTTCAACAACACCGCCGACTCCGATCTGCCCAAAGACGAGCCGCTCCTGAAGATTCCCGAAGACCCAAAGCAGCTCAAAAAAAGCGCGCAGATGCGCCAACGCATCTTGGATCAAAAAGAAAAGCTCTGGCAAAAGAACATCGCTCTCAGAGATGCCTCCCACTGGAGCGGCCTCAAAGGCATCGCCGTAAAGTCGAACAACACCACGCAATACGAGACTGCGACCCAAGCGCTCTATGATGAATTCCAAACCGTAGGCACCGTCGCCACTAAAACCCACACCCTCATCTCCATCCCTGAAGACAGTCTGAAGAGCGATGTCCTCCACGCCCTAAAGCTGAACCTCTCGCCCTGGGATCCCGAAACATCAATCCACAGCCCCGAATGGGGCTTCCTCATCTCCGACCTTCAAGCGAAAATCGTATCGGAAGACGGAAACGAATCCCCAGTCACTTTCCGCGCCAGTATCCCAGACGTTCCCTGGATGCCCACTCAACCCATTCAGGCCATCGAAGCAAACGGCAAAAACTGGGGGGCTAACTCGCGCATCCATTACCTGCGACAACTGGTTCTCATTCCACAAACCGCCATTCAACTTAAGGAGGGTGAAACCTTGGAGCTACGTATCCACTGCGACAAGACAGGTCATGGCAGCCACCCCATGGCCATCCAACGCGGCCATGTAGAGTTCAGCTCCGATCCCCATTGGATCAAATTTCAGGCCAAAGGCGGCAGCGACTTTAAGGCGCGGCAGACGCTTCTCTCAACCATCGAAGCCTACCAGAAAATCCCAGGAACGACCGTTCCAATCATGCAACGCCGCCCCGATCAATTAAGCCGCCCCACCCATATCTTCCTTCGAGGAAATGCCATGGACAAAGGCGATCTGATCGCTTCGGGCCTCCCCGCTTCACTGACTCGAGTCGCCGCCAACAAGAAGAATCCTAACCGTCTCGACATGGCCCAATGGTGGGTTTCGGACGACAATCCCCTTACAGCTCGCGTATTCGTAAATCGGATATGGGAGCAGCTTTTCGGCGTAGGCATCGTACCAACCCTCGAAGATTTCGGCTCTTCCGGAGAAAAACCCACCCACCCCGAACTCCTGGACTACCTCGCAATCCGATTCCAAAGAGACTATCAATGGAGCATCAAATCCGTAATCCGCGAAATCGTCCTTAGCCACGCCTTCCAACAGTCCTCTCGCATCACTCCCGAACTGCTGAAACGCGACCCCGAAAATCGCCTCCTCGCGCGAGGACCTCGCCTGCGCCTCTCCGCTGAAATGGTCCGCGACCAAGCACTGGCCCTCAGCGGACTCCTCTCTGAAAAGCGCGGCGGCCCTCCCGTCCATCCGCCAATCCCAGAGGGAGTCTGGCAACCCTTTCTGTCGAAAGACAAATGGGAAACCCCTGAAGCGGGCAACGAAGATCGCTACCGCCGCTCGCTATACACCTACGTTAAACGAAGTATTCCCTATCCCACCTTCGCCTCCTTCGACGCGCCCTCAAGAGAGTTCTGCTCTCCACGTCGTCTAAATTCGAATACGCCCCTCCAAGCCCTGGTTACGCTCAATGACGAGTCTTTCTACGAGTGCGCCGTCGCTCTAGGTAAACGCCTGAGAAACGAATACCCGACGCAACTAGAAGAGGCCCTCGACAAAGGATACGCCCTCGCCACCGGCCGCAAAGCGAACCCCGACAAACTTCAGGCGCTCGTCGATCTCTACAATAAGGCGTATCTAAAATCTCCCGACGAAGCCTGGACTACTCTTGCTCAAGTCCTGCTAAACCTCGACGAAACTCTCACCTACTAAACAGCGATGAAACTGGAACACCTGATCAACGAAGCCCGTTTTCGCGCTCTAGAAGACGAGACCCGTCGACAATTCATCACCCGCTGCACCACCGGGCTGGGAGCCCTCTTCCTTGCAAACCAAGCTCAAGCCGAGTCTCCCAAACATACGATACCGCGACGCGATCAGGCCAATCCGCTAAGCCCGCTCCCGCCCCACTACCCCACCAAGGCCAAACGCGTCATCTACCTCCACATGATCGGCGCCCCCAGCCAACTGGAACTCTTCGACTACAAGCCCGATCTCCAGAGCCTTGACGGGCAGCCCTGTCCTCAATCCTTCCTGGAAGGCAAAAACTTCG
>JBCCZW010000157.1:0-8131 GCA_039186805.1 Verrucomicrobiota bacterium | reverse complement strand
GTAGGGCGGGGTGGTGACCCGCCAATGTGGCTAGGTGTAGAGCGGCAGGTACCTGTCTTTGAGGTAGCGTATAAGTGACTTGGGCGAGAGTTCTTGGCCGGTGACTTTCTGGGTGAGTTCTTTGAGGTAGTGCTTGCTGCCGTGTTGGTGGATATTCTTGCGAAGCCAATCTAGGAGCGGCTGGAAGTTGCCGGATTCGAACTGACCTTCAAGTCCTTCGATTTGGTCAAGGGCGGCGTACCAGAGTTGGGCGGCGAGCATGTTGCCCAGGCAATAACTTGGGAAGTAGCCAAAGGCGCCGCCGGACCAGTGAATATCTTGGAGGACGCCATTAGCGTCGTTTTCGACGTCGATGTCTAGGAGCTCTTTGTATTGGTTGTTCCAATACTGAGGGAGTTCGTTGACCTTCAATTCTCCGGAAAAGAGCTTCTTTTCGATTTCGAAGCGGATGATAATGTGGAGGTTATAGGTGACTTCATCTGAATCGACGCGGATGGGGCACTTGCTGACTGCGTTGATGGCGAGGTAGAGAGCTTCACTGGAAACGTCATTTAGCTGTTCGTGGAAGGCCTGGCGGAATTTGGGTTCGAAGTATTTCCAAAAGGCTTTGCTGCGGGAGACTTGATTTTCCCACAGGCGGCTTTGCGACTCGTGAACACCCATGCCAGCGGCTTGACCGAGGGCGTTGTGGAGTTGATCGCGGGGGAGGCCTTGCTCGTAGAGACCGTGGCCGGTTTCGTGGATCGAGCTGAAGAGCGAATCGAGTGGATTATCGACGTCGAAGCGAGTCGTCATGCGAATGTCGCTAGCATTGCCGCTGCAGAAAGGGTGGAGCGAGATGTCGATCCGTCCCCGTTGGTAGTTGAAGCCGATGGCGGAGGTGACTTCCTTGAGAAAGGCTTCTTGTTGGCTGATTGGGAAACCGTTGAAAATGTCGGTTTGCGGCTGATTCGAGGATTCGAGGATTGTTTTGACGATCGGGGCGAGCTCGGAGCGGAACTCGCTGAACAGAGCATCTATGGAGGCTGCATCCATTCCGGGATCATGATTGTCAATCAGGAGATCGTAGGGATCCTTCTCCCAGCCGACGAGCTGAGCATACTCGAGTGAGTAGTCTATGTGTTTTTGGATATAGGGGGCGAAGGAGGCGAAGTCGTCGTTCTTGCGAGCAGCGGCCCAGGCGTGGTAGGCTTCGCTTTGCAAGCGAGCGCATTTATCGACGAATTCTGCGGGAAGCTTGGTCTGGCGGTCGTAGTGTTTGCGTTTCTCTCGGATGACGACCTTTTGGTCCTCTTCGAGGTCTTCGGATTCTAGCTGCGCGAGAAGTGCGCCGATTTCGGGATCGGTAGAGGCTTCGTGGTTTAGTTGGGCGAGGAGGGCGTTTTGCTCCTGACGCTGGTCGGCTGAATCTGCGGGCAGGTTAACCTGCTCATCCCAATGGAGGAGGCCCGCTACGGAGCCGAGCGTTTGGGCGCGTTTTAGCTTAAGATCTAAGGATTTGTAGGCTTCTGAGGGCATGATTTTCGAGGCGTGTGATGGGTGACGTTGGTACTTGCTTGCAATCTTCTAATAGATTCTCTCCAACGGGAAACAACACCCATCTCGCAAAACTAGCAATGCATCCCAAGCGCGGCGTGTCGCTTATTGCTGTGAGTCTTTGCCTACGCTCAAGTTGTCGGCATGTTTGCGTCATTCGGTCGGCCCAGGAATTGTAGAACGGAGCGAGGGCTCTTGAGCGAGCGGTATTAAGTTAGGTTTGACCCGAATGGGATGGAGAGATGGATACCTTTAGGAGAAATGGCGCGTGATCGTATGCGTCCAGAATATTTATTAATCCAGGGAAGACGCAGTCTATCGAGCGGGCGTTCTAGATTACGCCTTGAATTAGGCTTTTTTGATTGCTTGGAGAAAGGAAAAGCCTACCGGGATGGTAGGCTTTTGAGTTTTCGAAATGAATGGTTTGGAGGCTTTAAAAGCTGGGAAGCTTTAGGCCTCCGCTTTGGACTTGGTCGAGCAACGACTTAACGAGGTCTTTTGCGATTCCGAGCTCTTTGTCGTATTTTGACGAAAACTCCTTGATTTGATCAATGGTCTGGGGATCGAATTTGGCGACGAGGTCTTCCAGCTTCTTCACGGTGTCCTTGAGGTCGGGAAGGCTCGCTTGGATTTGCTTAGCGACGTCTTCTGGTATCACTTTCTCAAGCTTTTTGTATTGAGATTCCAATGACGTAACTTGCTTAGCGAGTTCATTGTTTTGGGAGGTGAACTGGGCGATGAGCTCTTCTTTTTGAGCGGCGAGCTGCTTAGCTACTTCTGCATTGATTTCAGCGGTCGAGTTGGCGACGGCGTCCTGCACCTTGTTCATCTCGGATTTGAGTTCGGCGTGCTGCGCGTCGGATTTGGCTTGCGCAGCAGCAGCTTTGGCCTCTGCTTCTGCCTTAGCGGCGGCGTCATCATCGGAGCTTCCGCAACCGGCGAGTACGAGAACAGTAGAAGCAAGCGCGATTAGATAAAGGGATTTGGATTTCATAATTTGAGCAGAATGGACCGCTGAGGCTTTCTCGTAAAGCTCCATTGCGCGAAGAACAAGCAACGGAGTGGCTAAATCTCAGCGATGTGTCTGGCGGCGAGGCGCGCAGTGGTCCAGGCGGCTTGAAAGTTGAAGCCTCCCGTAATGCCGTCTATGTCGAGGACTTCGCCCGCGAAGTGGAGACCGGGTACCTTCTTGCTCTCCATCGTTTTAAGGTTCACTTCGGTGAGTTTGACGCCGCCGCAGGTGACGAATTCCTCTTTGTTCATGCTTTTGCCGTCCACTTGAAATTTGGAGGCGACGAGCAGTTCTGCGAGTTGATTGGTTTGCTTTTTCGAAAGCTGCGCCCATTGGGTTTCTCCCTTAATATCGAGGTATTCGAGGAAACGGTTCCAGAGACGTTTGGGGAGATCGAAGGGGCAGTGATTGGAGAGGGCTCGTTTGGCGTTATCGTTTTTCGATTGTCTCAGAATTTCAACTACGTATTCAAGCTTAGCGCTGCCCAGCCAGTTGAGTTCGATTTCGAATTTGTAATCGCGCGCTGCAAGATTTCGGGCTCCCCAAGCGGAGAGCTTGAGAACACCTGGTCCGCTGAGTCCCCAATGGGTGATGAGGACGGGGCCTTGCTGGATAAGCTTTTCCGAGCGGCAGGTGACGGTTGCGCGGGGGACGGAAAGGCCTTGGAGGTCGTTGAGTCGCGGGTCGTCGATGTGGAAGGTGAAGAGTGAAGGGGCCAGCGGGGTGATGGTGTGGCCGAGTTGGGCGGCGAGGTTGGAGTCTGGGTCCCCTTTGGTTCCGCCAGTGCAGAGGACGATGTTATGTGCAATGAAGGTTTGGCCTGAGGAGAGGTGGAGGGTGAATTCTGTTGGGCTCTGTGGGGTCGGACTAAAGTCCAACGTCCTTGATTGTGTTTCAATTTTGGATACGCTTGTTTGGGTCTTGGTTTCAATATGATGTTCGTTGGTGGCGTCTCGGAAGCAGTTGATGATGGTGGAGGAATCATCCGTGGTGGGAAACATTCTTCCGTCGGCTTCGGTTTTGAGTTCGATGCCTTTTTGGGCGAACCACTCGATGGTGTCTCGAGGCTGCCAGGAGTGAAAGGCCCCGAGGAGTTCGCGACGGCCTCTGGGATAGTGGGTCGAAAGCTCCTTGGGATCGAAGCAAGAGTGCGTGACGTTGCAGCGTCCTCCACCGGAGACCTTTACTTTCGAGAGGGTCTTGCGGCTTTTCTCGAAGATCACGATTTTAGCCTCTGGATCGTATTCCGCGAGACTGATCGCAGCAAAGAATCCGGCAGCTCCGCCGCCGATGATGGCTGTCGTTTGAGAGGGAATGCTGATGGAACGCGGTTTTTGGCCACGTTTGGATTTAAGTGTTAGAGAAGGCGCGTCCAGAGGTCGCTCGCGCCTTTATGATAGGGTACGCAATAAGTCTTGAGCTTGGTCGGCCGTGATGCGTGGTCCGAACTTCGAAACGATTGTTGAAGAGGCTAGACTGGCGAGTTCGCCAGACTTGGTCCAACTCAGGCCATTGGTAATGCCGTAGAGGAAGGCGCCTGCGAACATGTCGCCGGCGCCGTTGGTGTCGAGAGCCTCGGTTGGGAATGGCTTGATCTCGATGTATTCTTGGCCGTCGAAAATGAAGGCTCCCTTGGCGCCTTGGGTGATGGCGTAGCTTTTGGCGTATTTCTTAAGGGCCTCTTTGGCATCTTCTATGGTTGCGGTGTCGGTGAAGCTCTTGGCTTCATCTTCGTTGCAGAAGAGAAGATCGACTCCGGTACCGATGACGTCGCGCATTTGCTCTTTGAATACAGAGGCCACAAAGGGGTCGGAGAGCGTAATGCTGGTTTTAACGTTTTGGGATTCTGCATATGCTTTGGCTGACTTCATAGCTTGGCGGCTTTCGTCGCCGGTGATGAGGTAGCCCTCTATATAGAGGTAGTCGGAATTGGCGAGGGCCGTTCTGTTGATTTCAGCTTCCGAGTAAGTAGCGGTGATGCCGAGGAAAGTGTTCATGGTGCGTTCTGCGTCGTCAGTCGTCATGACGAGGCATTTGCCGGTGATACCTGCCTGCAGTGAGTCTTTCGCGAGGGCTGTATCCACTTTATTGGCCGCGAGGTCGTCGAGGTAGAAATCGCCCCACTCATCTCTAGCGACTTTGCAGGAGTAGTAGCAGGAGCCGCCGAATTGGCCTGCGCCGATCATAGTGTTGGCTGCGGAGCCGCCGCATTGGCGATCAGCATTTTGGATGTCGATAGCGGATACGAGTTCGGTTTGGCGGTTTTCGTCTACGAGCGTCATGACGCCTTTTTCGATCGCGTGGTCAGCGATGAAAGAATCGGTCACTTCGGTGACGATATCGACGAGGGCGTTGCCCATTCCGTAGACGTGGTATTTTTTGGCCATTATGGTTTTTGGTGAAGTTTAAGAGGAGATTGTCGAATCTTTTCGATTCCTGTATCTCGGCTTGGGTCTCTCTCTTTTCGGAGCTTTATTGGAAATTGGGGGTTGATGGGTATTCGGAGAGTTCTCTAGGGTGCTCCGGCATGACGGAAATCATCGACCAAGTGCAAGGGCTCTTCGAGCATTACCCCAAGTGGCTCGTGATTGCTTGTCTTGCGATTGTAGGAGTTGGGGTGGGGTATGTCTTATGGAGAGTCGTGAAGTTCGGAATGATGCTGGTAGTGGCTTTGTTGCTAGTCGCTTTGGTGGGTTTTGCGGGCTGGGTGATTTTCTCCTCTTGATCAGATGATTGTTTTGACCTCCTAACTCCTTTCTCAATTACATGGCAGTCAACGTGGTAAAAGATAAGTCGAAGAAGTATATTTTCGTAACGGGCGGCGTAGTTTCCTCGCTGGGTAAGGGCCTGACGGCAGCGTCCTTGGGAGCGTTGCTGGAGGAGCGTGGGTCGACTGTCCGCATCCAGAAGTTCGATCCCTATTTGAATGTGGACCCTGGGACGATGAACCCATTTCAGCATGGCGAGGTGTATGTTTTGGACGATGGGGCGGAGACGGATTTAGACTTGGGTCACTACGAACGCTTCACCTCTGGGAAGTTGAGTCAGTTCAACAACCTTACTTCTGGGCAGATTTACGAATCGGTAATTCAAAAGGAGCGTCGCGGAGAGTATTTAGGCGCAACTGTTCAGGTGATTCCTCATGTGACCAACGAGATCAAAGCTCGAATCCGGGCGGCTAGCGAGGACGTGGACGTTTTGATTACAGAGATCGGCGGCACTACCGGCGATATCGAAGGGCTTCCCTTTTTGGAGGCAATGCGTCAGTTCGCCCTCGAGGCCGGGTCGAGTAATGTGCTTTTTATCCACGTCACGCTCGTGCCCTATCTGAATGCAGCGGGTGAGCTGAAGACGAAGCCTACTCAGCAATCGGTGGCTAAACTTCGCGAAATCGGCATTCAGCCCCAGATCGTGGTTTGTCGAACGGAGCATCCCCTCGATCGGGAGATTCGCGAGAAGTTGAGTCTTTTTTGCAATGTTCCTGTTCGCGGAGTGATTGAAGAAATAGATGTGGAATCTTCAATCTACGAGTTGCCGCTCATGCTGCAACGCGAAGGGATGGATGATTTGGTTGTCGAGATGCTTGGCTTGGACGCCCCGAAAATCGAGAAGAGCGAATGGGTCGACATCGTGCGACGATTGAAGTCCCCCTCTAAGAAGGTGGAAATCGGAGTAGTTGGAAAGTACATCGAGCTGCAGGACGCTTATAAGTCGGTCTACGAATCTCTGACGCATGCGGGCATTGCTAACGACTGCCATGTGAACATCGTTCGTATCGATGCGGAAGCTCTGGAAAAAGTGGATGGTCTCGATGGGTTGAAACGCTTGGACGGGATCTTGGTTCCTGGCGGATTTGGCGATCGGGGCATTGAAGGGAAGATTGCGGCGGTTAAATTCGCTCGCGAGAATGATATCCCTTACTTTGGGCTTTGTCTTGGATTGCAGATTGCGGTGATCGAATTCTGCCGCAACAAGCTTGGTCTCGAAGGCGCTAACAGCATGGAATTTGACGAGAAGGCTGAACATCCAGTGATCGCGTTGATGGAAGAGCAAAAGAAGGTGGTCGATAAAGGCGGTTCTATGCGGCTCGGTTCGTATGAGTGCGCGATCGCGAGCGATTCCAAGGCGTATGAGGCTTATCAGGCCGATTCGGTTCGTGAACGGCATCGTCACCGATATGAGGTGAACAACGACTATGTGAGCGACATCGAAAAAGGCGGCATGAAAGTCAGCGGTAAGAACCCGAAGCGCGATCTTGTGGAAATGGTTGAACTGGAGGGACATCCATGGTTTCTGGCGGTGCAGTCTCACCCGGAATTTCTCTCAAAGCCAAATAAGGCGCATCCTTTGTTTCGAGCGTTTGTCGAAGCCAGTATCCGGCGGATGGAGTCTCAATAATCGCCTTCTTAGCTTTGTAGCCAAAAAATAAATACCCAGTTTCAACCATGGCCATTCTAATTGACGTGCCGATTCCCTCCATGGGAGCAACCGTGAACGAGATGACGCTTATCGACTTGATTGTCGATGCGGGAAAGCTGGTTGAAAAAGGAGAGAAGCTGGCCGAGTTGGAGAGCGACAAATCGGTTTTCGATTTTGAAGCTCCTTGCGATGGGATAATCAAGGAGATCTTTTGCAGGGCTGGCGACATTCTAGAAGTCGGCACGCCTTTTTTCCGTATTGAAACGGAGGATACGTCGCTGGAGCACATGCAGGTGTCCGAGGGAGAAAAGGCAGTTAAGGCAGTAGAGTCGGTGGCTCCTCTAGAGACTTCTGTGATGCAGGAGATCAAACCTGTGGCTTCGATCGCCCAGGTAGAGACGGCGGTTCCTGCTGTTTCAAGCGTTCCGTTAAATGGGGTGAAGTGGACTCCTCGGGCAAAGAAGATCGCCTTGGAAAAGGGAGTGGACCCTAGCTCGGTGAGCGGAATCGTCGGGACCGGTCCTGGCAATCGAGTGACGGGCGAAGATATTGAATCTTGGTTGGCTAGCGGGAATGTCGCTTCAACCGGATCTGCGGTTCAAGTTGATCGGTCAGCCGCGTCAAACGACCAAACCGTTTGCGTTGCAGGTATTGGTTATGCGGTGCCGAAGCAGGCCCGTTCGAACGAGGAAATTTTGAAGGAGTTCCCAGGAAAAACTTCCGAGGAAATCGTCAAGGTCACTGGCATCCAACAACGCTATGTCATTGGCGAAGGCGAATCGGCTACCAGTTTGGCGAGTCAGGCTTCGAATCATGCTCTGGCGATGGCTGGATTGAAAGTGACCGATATCGATGCCGTCATTGTGGCGACATTGCTGCCCGACCAGCCAGTGCCGGGGGCTGCGAGCGACCTGGCGAAAGCGCTGGGCATTGGTCAGGCCTTAGCGTTCGACCTGAATGCCGCGTGTTCTGGGTGGTTATACGCTCTCGAAGTGGGTCGTTCTTTTATTCAAGGAGGCACGGCTAAAAATGCTCTGGTGGTAACGGCGGAGATTCTTTCTAGCATCACGAACTCAAAGGACCATGAGACGGCTTTCTTATTTGGTGATGGGGCGGGGGCTGCCGTCTTGACGCCTGATAGAGGTGGACATCGTTTTTATCGCC
>JBCCZW010000156.1:0-8154 GCA_039186805.1 Verrucomicrobiota bacterium | reverse complement strand
TGGACTGAAGGCGGGCGGCGAGGTGCATGGACTGGTGCTTCAGCATGGCAATCCCACGGTCGTGCGCTCGACTGGCGGCGTGGTTCAGACGATTCCTGCGGAGCGGATTCGCTTCACTCGAAACCTCGGAAGATCGTTGATGCTTTCGGCTGATCAGCTGGGACTGAGCGCTCAGGACGTGGCGGATGTGGCGGCTTATCTGATGGAGTACTAGGTCGCTTAGACAGATTTGCTCACGTCGCCCCTGAAGGGGTGAGTAATGGTGAAATGGTTTCGGGCTCGGGGGCTTTCTATAAACGTTATGAAGTTGTCTTGCTTTGGATTTGCTTCTCGAATGGGTGATTCCTTGAAAGATGTGGCGTCATTGGGAACGCAATACGTCTGGGAAACATTAATGGATATAAGTATGAAACGCAGTATTGTAATTTTGACCGCCTTGGCAGCTTTGGCTTTTTCTTCGGTGGCTCCGGCAGGCGAGAAGAAGTTGAGCTTCGATGATGTGAACACCAAGTTCGCAGCGAATCTGGAGATGTGGTTCGGCAAGAAAACGCCGATGCCCGAGAAGATTCAGATGGCTTATGACCTCGGTTTTAGAGCGGTCGAGTTCTGGCCTTTTTGGAAGCGGGATATCGACGCGATCGATGCGAAGTGTCGAGAGCTTGGAATGGAAGTCGTGCAGTTTACTGCTTGGGGGCAGTCGCTCGGGTCAGGCGAGCATACGGATGCGTTTGTAGCGCAAATCAAAGATGCGATTAAGGCGGCTAAGAAGTTGGGAGCGAAGAAGTTTACGGTGACGGGTCATCGTTGGGTGGAGGGCTATACGGCAGAGCAGCAGATCGCCAATTACACGGAAGCGATGAAGCGAGTCGCGCCGCTTTGCGAAGAGGCGGGCGTGATGCTGATCATCGAGCCGTTCAACCCGGTCGATCATGGCAAGAACTTCTTGGATGGCAGTAAAGAAGCGGTTAAGATTTGTCGCGAAATAAACTCGCCGGCGATCAAGATCAACTGGGATTTTTATCATATGCAGCTCACCGAAGGAGCCTTGATTCATCATCTTCGAGAAGGGTATGACCAAGTGGGGTATTTGCAACTTGGAGACACGCCAGGCCGTTTTCAGCCAGGTACGGGAGAGTTGAATTATAAAGCGATCTTGAAGGCTGCATGGGATCTTGGATACAGAGGCTACGTCGGTGTCGAGTGTAAGACGAAAGGAACTCCAGCCGAAGCGGTGCAGCAGTTGCTGCAGAATGCATATTAGGGTCCTTAGTTTAGAATTTCATAAACGTATATTGAGTTGAAACGATAAAGGCGACCGTAGAAGCGGTCGTCTTTTTGTTGTCTTAGGGGGTAGTTGCGAACTGGAGTTTAGGTTATCTTCCGTCCTCCATCTTCATCGTGATCTTCTATCGAAAAGTAAGTAATAGGATAGAAGATGAGGATGAAGATGGAGGATGGAAGATCGGGTCTGGATTTGCTTTGGGTTTATTCACGAACACGCTCTAGTCGGTGAAGAAGCCGCTGAGCCAGGAGAAGGCGGCGCCGGCGAGGAGGGTGAGTGTGAGGAGTCCGCCGGCTATATCGGTTTGACCGTTGTAATAGAGGATGAGGGCGACGAGGGTCGCGATGGCTTGGCCGGCGGCGATGGCGATAACGCCCTTGCGGCGGTTGGGGCGGCTTGTGTGTTCTAGGGCGGAAAGCGGTAGCGTGATGAGTAGCATGCAAATCGCTGAAAGGAGATGGATTTCGTGGTAGGTATAGAAGAAGGCGACTACGAAGCCGATGGCGGCGAGGGTGACGAGTCCGACAAGAGCGGATACTCTCTTTTGAGTATCCGAAAGCGCATGACGCCCAAGGGGATGAGAGAGTAACAACAAGTTGAATACGCTGCTCGCATTCCAGGTGAAGAAGACGATGGCTCCGTATAGGATGCGGACTGCATAAGCTGCTGTGATGTGTCCTGATTCGGCGAGGATTGAGAAGAGAAAGCGATGACCGAATAGACCTCCTAGAATAATGCCCCAGCGTGCGCCGGGAGTGAGGCGCATCATGAAGAAGGTGTATTTTAGGAATATCGAATATATGAAGTGCTTGCCTTTAAGGGCTTGGACGAGGCCTTCACGGGCTTCGGCGAAGTTGGGTTCTAGGCGCAGCGCTTCGCAAAAGTGGTGGGCGGCTTGGTCGTAGTTTCCGGCACGGAGGAGGACTTGGCCTTTTTGAAAATGGGTGTAAGGGTTGTCGGGATCGCGTTGGAGAGCGTAGTCGAGCGAGTCGGTGGCTTGGTCGCTGCGTTTCAGATTCGAGAGGGCGTGGGCGCGGGCGTTGGTGCAGGTGACGTGGTCGGAGTCGATTTGGAGGCCGCGCTCGGCGAAGGAGAGGGCTTCCTCCCATTTGGAGCTGCGGATGCGGAGGTAGGCGAGTAGGCCGTAGGCGTCTGGATTATCCGGATTGAGGCGGAGGGCTTCGTTGAGGGAAGCTTCCGACTTCTTCCAATCGCGAAGGGAGTAGTAGATACCGGCGAGTCGGAAGTGGGCGTAGTCCCATTCTGGAGACAGACGAATGGCTTCTTGGATGGGAGGGAGCGCGTCTTTGTGTTTATTTTGCTCGTCTAGCGAAGAGGCAAGGATGACGTAGGGAAGGGGGCGATTGACGTCTTCTTCGATCGCTTTCCGTGCGTAGTCTTCCGCTTCGGTGGGACGGTTTTGCTGGAGGAGGACCTGGGCGCGTTCGATGTTTCCAGAACTCATCGCTTGATTTTCAGGTATTCGAGGATGTCGTCGTAGAGGCCCGCTTGGTTGGCGTAAAGCGCGTGGTTTTTGGCGGAGGCGAACCAGTCCTTGGCGCTGGGCTTCGCTTTCTTAGCGGCTTTGATCAGCGGCTTGGCGCGAAGGGGGACAATGTTTCCGGTCTTCATTGCTTCGTCGAGGGTTTCCTCGATTGCGGCGTCGACAATCGCTTTGAGGTCGGCGCCGGTGAGACCTTCGGACTTTTTGGCGATGGCGTCGATGTCGATCCCGTCGGTGGGCTTGTCTTTCAGCATGAGGCTGATGATGGCCTTGCGAGCTTCGAAGTCCGGGGGCGGGACGAAGACGATTTTATCGAAACGTCCGGGGCGGCGGAAAGCGGGGTCGAGGTGCCAAGGGGCGTTAGTGGCGGCGAGGATGAGGACGCCTTCGTTGGAGTATTCGACGCCGTCCATCTCGGAGAGAAATTGGTTGATGACATGGCGACCGGCGCTTTGCCGCATGTCGGAGCGGTTGGCGGCGAGGGCGTCGACCTCGTCAATAAAGAGGACGCAAGGTGCGGTGCGGCGGGCTTGTTCGAAGAGGTCGTGGAGATTGGACTCGCTTTGGCCGATCCACATGGAGAGGACTTCGTGGAGGCCGATGGATATGAAGTTTGCGTTCACCTCGCCGGCGGTGGCGCGGGCGATATGGGTTTTACCGCAGCCTGGAGGGCCGTAGAGGAGGAGTCCGCCGCCAATCTTTTTGCCGTAGGCTTTGAAAAGGTCTGCGTTGGCGAGTGGATGGATGATTTTCATGCGGACCTGTTCTTTAACGGAGTCCATGCCGCCGACGTCTTCGAAAGTGATTTTGGGTTTTTCTGTGTCGGTTTCGAATTCGCCTGGATGGTTGCCTGCGAGGGCTTTACCGGGGTGGTTGGGATCTTCGTCGTCGAAAGTTTCGATGAGGAAGGGGGCGAGTTCCTCCTCTAGGGTTTCGTCTTCCTTGGAGGCGTCCATTTCCTTGGCCTGTTTGTAGTGGTTGGCCGCGACGACGAGTTCGGTGGTGTGCGAGAGGAGCTTGGCGAAGAGGAGGTGGGAGTCGGCGTCGAGTTGGTTTTTCTTTTCGAGGTTTTCCAAGATGACGAGGGCCTCGTCGCGCTTCTCTTGCTGGTAGTAGGCCTCGGCAAGAGAGAGCTGGAGCTGGAGGTTATCGGGCTCCTGGGAGAGGCCATCTTTGAGAGCGCGTTCGGCGGCTTCGAAACGCCCGTATTTGAGGAGCGATGACGCGAGGTGTTGGATCAGCGGAATATTTTCCGGGCTGAAGGCGAGGGCTTGGCGGAGGGCTTGGATTTCCTGAGGTTCTTCTTCGCTCATAGGATTGGGATTGAGCGGGGAGGGCGGGAAGAGGCCAAGGAAAAAGCGCTGGGCGGTGAGGTTTATCCAACCTAGGTATGAATTCGGTCATAATCGATATCCCGACTGAATGGTATTGATCCCGAATCAACCGTTTTTCGGGACATATCCTAGGATTGGATACGCATAGATTCGCATTTGAACGCTCACTTTCCTTTGGATCCGTATTTTCTTGATGATCCCTTTCGGCAGCGAGGCTCCGGCAAGCTAGCCGATCAGCAGCCTCGACTTTTTCGATTTCGCATCTCGTTTCGGTCAAGCCTGCGGACGATCTATGGAAGTCAGGTAAGTGACGAAAGGCTCAGGTTTTTCTCTCAAGATTGTCTTCGCAAAGCTCCTTTATAGGAACAAATTATAGTACAAGTCTGAGCCTTGAAAGGACGAAGCCTCTCAGATTTCGCTGAGAGGCTTCATGGGTGCAGGGCTTGGATTTGAACCAAGGACCTTCAGGTTATGAGCCTGACGAGCTACCAGACTGCTCCACCCTGCAACGTGTTAGAAAATGCGTTTATTCGGTCTGGTGATCCGAAGAGGGGTGGAGAATCCATTTTAGCTTTTACATGTCAATGCCTTTTCGGGCTTTTTTCTTCGGATTGTGACAAATTCCCTCTTGCCAAGGGAGAAGCGCACGGTACTTTTCGCTGTTTCTCAAATTTAACCACAACATTAACACAGAAATAAAAACGTAAGGCGGACCTCGTTTCGCCTGTGCTCGCAAGAGCATTTGTTTATCAGATTATGAATGTAGAACTTACTGATCTTCTCGACGCTGGCGTGCATTTTGGTCACCAAGTCAAGCGTTGGAACCCTAAGTCTAAGAAGTTCGTCTTCGACCACCGTCAAGGCATCTCGATCATCGATTTGACGAAGAGCTATGAAGGATTGAAAGCTGCCTACGACAAGGTACTCGATGTCGTTGCTAAGGGTGGAGAAGTTCTCCTCGTGGGCACGAAACGCCAAGCTCAAGAAGTGATCCGAGAAGCGGCTGCCGATACGGGCATGCCTTTCTGCGCCAACCGCTGGCTGGGCGGTACGCTCACTAACTGGCAGACGGTCACTAAGTCTATCGCTAAGTACAAGAAGTACCAAAAGATGGAAGCGGATGGTTCTTTGGCTAAGCTGCCGAAAAAGGAAGGTTCCGCGATCCGCCGCGAGATGGAGCGCATGCACCGCAATTTCGAAGGCATCGTAAAGATGGAGAAGCATCCTGCGGCAATGTTCATTGTAGACGTGAAGTACGAAGACATCGCTGTAGCGGAAGCTCGCCGCTCGAAGATCCCAGTGATCGCTTTGGTCGATACGAACTCCGACCCATCTGTTGCGGATATCGCGATCCCTGGCAATGACGACGCAGTTAAGTCGATCCGCATTATCGTTGAGTCTATCGTGGAAGCGATCCACGAAGGTAAGTCTCAGCGCGAGTCTCGTATGAACGCTAAGAGCAATGCTCCCGTTGAGGCGGCTGCTCAAGAAATGGCAGCGGCCGCAGAGTCTTCTGCGGAAGACGCAGTGGCTCCTGCAGAGGAAGCTACCGCCGCTGAAGAAGCTACACCTGCGGTAGCAGTGGAGGAAGCTCCCGCCGCTGAGGAGGCTCCTGTAGTTGAAGCGCCAGCGGCTGAACAGGAGAAGCCAGAAGCTTAAGTCTTTCCTCCAAGGATAACGGATTAATCCCTTTAAGAAAATGAGCGTACAAATTTCCGCAAAACTCGTGAGCGAACTCCGCTCGCAAACAGGCGCTGGCTTGATGGACTGCAAGAAGGCTTTGACTGAAGCTGAAGGCGACCTCGAAGCGGCTTCTACGATTCTTCGTAAGAAGGGTATCGCTTCCGCTGATAAGAAGGCGGGTCGTGGTACTTCCGAAGGTTTGATCGAATCTTACATCCATTTGGGTGGCAAGGTCGGCGTTCTTCTCGAAGTCAACTGCGAGACCGACTTCGTGGCCAAGAATGACGACTTCAAGGCTTTCGTTAAGGACATCTGCTTGCACGTTGCGGCAGTGAGCCCGGTTTGCGTAGGTCGCGAAGATGTTCCCGCTAAGCTCGTGGAGAAGGAAAAGGAAGTCGCTGCGGCCCAGGCTGAGGGCAAGCCCGCGATGGCAATTCAGAAGATCATAGAAGGCAAGTTGAACAAGTACTATAGCACCGTGTGCTTGCTTGAGCAGCCTTTCGTGAAGGACCAGGACAAGACTGTCGGCGACATACTCAAGGAACAGATCGTAAAGCTGGGCGAGAACATGAAGATTGCTCGTTTTGTTCGGTACCAAATCGGTGGCGGTCAAGAAGGCGAACAGTAGTTCTTTTCTCGATACAGTATTTTAGAAGGCGATCCGCGGTTTGCGGGTCGCCTTTTTATTGGCCCACGAACCGTCGTCGCCGAGAGGCTATGCCGCGTCAAGAGGGCGTTAAGGAGCGCGAAGTAGAGTGGGAGATGGGGCTTGCAATGGCGGAGTTGATCATTTTCATCGCAGCTCCTTTTCTTCCTTGGTCGGAGAAGTGCCAGAGTGGTCGAATGGGACTGACTCGAAATCAGTTGTACGGGTAACCGTACCGGGGGTTCGAATCCCTCCTTCTCCGCCACGCTTCGCACCCAGGGCTACGCGCGGCTGACGCCTTTGTCTTATTTTTGTTGATAGGCTGGATCTCGTCTTCCGCGTTTTTGGCGATACTTGGTGGAGGTTTCTGGGGTAGACGCGAAAAGGGCTGTGAAAGCGAAACGCGAGTCCGCAGAGGGACTCACGTTTGCTTTTAAACGAAGAGATTTTTTTGGGGCTTAAGGGGTGAATTCGATGGGGAGTCGGACTAGGGTAGCGACTTGCTTGCCGTCTTTTTCGCCGGGCTGCCATTTGCTTTTAAGAGCGCTGTCTATAGCAGCTTGATTGAAAGCTCGATTGGTGGAGCTATGGATTCTGGGTCTTTTGACACGGCCATTTTCATCAATGATGAACTCGACGACTACGCGGCCTTTGATGCCTTTCATGGCATAGGGGTAAGTGGGGGAAACAGCGATAATGACTTTGGGGTGTTTTGTAAGCTCATCTGGGAGGAAGTAGTTCAACTCGTCGGAATTGACAAAACCAGACATGTCGGTGGAGAGGACCGTTGGGCCGAGGCCATTTCCTGGACCCATCAACGCCCTTTCAATCATTTCGATGGGAACCGGAGGTAAAGGCTCTTGGAGGTCCGGTTTTTCTAGTTTCTTTTCCTCTATGGGAGGTTTGGGAGGATCCTTGATGACAATATTGGGAATGGTATCCATCGGGCTAGGTTCTACTTCGATTGGCGGTTTACTCGTAGCATCTATCCATGCTTGTAGAAGCGGAAGGAGAAGAAAAACGGCGACTGCTGCGGCGATGCCGCAGAAGGTCGCTGTGAAGGGGCCATTATTGATGGGCTTGGCTGTATACACACTCATACACTTTTTCCTTTGTTGGAATTTCACACACTAGCCGGTTGATCAGCTCTATTCCTACAAATGTAGGATAAAAGTCAGATTTTGCAAGCTGAAGTTGGGGAAAAGCGCAGAATTGCGCTAAAGAAAACGGCCAGGTCTGAAGACCTAGCCGTTTGGAGAAATTGTATTCGGTTTTTCCTTACAGAGTGAAGAGAATCTTCTGGCGAACGCGTACATTTACGTTTTTGCCATCTTTCTTACCGGGCTGCCACTTGGAGCGCATGATGGATTCGACAGCGGGGTTTTCGAATTCGCGGTGCGATGACCGCACGGCGCGGGCACGGATGACCGAACCTTTGTCGGTGATGACGAACTCAACCGTACACCAGCCTTCTATCTGAGCTTGTTGAAGCGAGTAAGGGTAATTTGGCTCCACTTGAAATAGAGCGCGCGGATTCTTGTCGAGATCGCCTATGTCGAAAATCTGCATGTCTGACATGACGTCTACGCCTTGGAAGTCGGAAAAGCCGAAGTCGCCTACTGCGTCACCAGAGCCAGGATTGAGGGCCATTTCGAGCTGCATGAGCGTCATCGGTGGCGGCGGCTCTTCCATCTCGGGCTTATCG
>JBCCZW010000155.1:0-8195 GCA_039186805.1 Verrucomicrobiota bacterium | reverse complement strand
CGTGTCTCGAAGCTGCTTCTCAAAATCAAATCGAGCCTGCTCCAAACGCTTACGTTCGGTGATGTCGATCTGCGAACCGACCATCTTCGACAGCTGCCCCTCTTTATCAGCGAAAATCTCCGCGCGACAAATCACGTCTCTGTAATCGCCATCCTTATGACGCAAGCGATACTCGCACTCGAAGTCAGGCCACGGCTGGCGAAGAAACTTCCTAAAGCGATTGATCACTCGCTCGCGATCCTCAGGGTGCAGATGATCTCTAAACGCCGTCAAAGTATCAGGAAACTCGAAGCTAGAATATCCCAGCAGCGCTTTCCAACGCTCCGTAAATCTTATCTGGTTACTCCGCAGCTCCCATGACCAAAGTCCAATATTGGAAGCTTTCAAAGCTAGTTCGAGCCGACGCTGGCTCGCCAAAAACGCTTCTTCAGCCCGCTTGCGCTTGGAGATATTCCGGAGCGTCACCATGCAAGTCGGCTTGCCCTTCCATTCCATGCAAATCGAGCGAAGCTCAGCGCTTGGAATCGAAGGAGTTCGAGTCGTGATCTCCATCTCGATCTCATCACCATCCAAAATACGGTACTCAAGAAGATCCCTCACCATCTCATCGACTCCTTTGTCGAACCATGCTTTCGCCACGTCATTGGCAAATAGCACCGATCCGTCTTCAACGGATATCAAAAAGAGCGCCTCGTCGATTCGATTCAAAAGCGCTTTGTAAGGAGTCTTGTTCAGAGAGGCGGATTGAGCATTCTGCCGACTATGCAGCTCATGGAGCATCTCGCGACGATCAATTGAGTAGATCACCGAATGGCAGAGAGAGTTGCTATCCAAATCATTCCAAAACAAGCAGTCTTCCGCCAAACTCTGGACCGCATCAAGCACCACCTCCTGTTCCTCGTCCTCTAAAATGACGATCACCGGCACTTCGCGGCTCACCAAATGAAAGCGCACCAGCGCCTCCAGTCCCTTTGCATCAGGCAACCGAAGGCGAGTCACCACCACGTCCCAAGCCCCCTCTGAAAATCGCTTCAAACCCGACGAAAGCGAATCCACGATTTCCGCTTCAATGCGCGGTTCAGCCGACGGGTCCATCAGCGCAAGCAGATGGTCCGCGCGATGCGATTCCGGCTCGATTACAAGAGCTTTAACTGAGGATGAAATCATTGTCTGGGTTCGGGGAGAATCTGTGATTGAAAGACCCCGTAACAGGCTTCTGAAACAAGGCCTCGAACAGTTTGCTAGCACCCTATTCTTCGCAAGCCGATCCAAACATTTTGACGAACTTTCTGATAAGCATTCGCGATCTACACCTACTCTCTTAAGAGATAACCCTCTACAAAAACTTAATCGTATCCACTTATTTGTAATAAAACTTTAAAGATAGTTACCCCTAGTTCCCCAACGCGTAGTTAGAACCGCCTAAAGCAAAAGACTCCGCGAACCGCGAAGTCTTTTATGAGGTGCCCGAGCTCGCAATTGACCAAAGCGAATAGGCCTGCCGGGAGAGCCGAGAATCGAGTTTTAGCTCAGATAAGCATCCGACCCAAAATCGGTATCCTTCGCGCTCGCCTCCCACGCCTCAGCAAAGGTCTCGCTGTTGTATGCGAAAAGTGGAGACACTTCTAGCTTGCTGATTGGAACTCCATTGGAATCCAACGCAATCTCAACACCCTGAGCGTTCAGCCAGCCCGCGAAGAGTTTCTGCTGATCGTCCTCGCAAGTTTTAGGAGAGTCCACTCCCTCAGCGTTCTTCACCGGAGAAAAATCGCCCAATCGAGTCGCCTCGATGATCACCGGATTTTTCGCGAAAGGCAAAGCATCGAAAACGAACATCTCGAACTTAGCGCCATTCGGTTCGCTTGGCTTCACGATGCCCTCAGTTTCAGAGAAATATGCGATCTTCTTTTTCGCTAAGTGGAAAGGCAGACTCAAATCGCTTCCAGGCGCCGTGAGGTTCCTGATGAAGGAAACGGACACCACATGGATCGCAATGCTGCCGGCAATAAAACGGAGCTTACCATCTTCGTCGCGTTGAGCCGTCAACTCATCCGGCATGTCGCTGTACTCTACGACCACGCTCTTGCCTTCGAGCTCGCAGAAGTGTCCCAACTTCTCTTTCTCATAAGCCTTCGGCAGCATCTTGCTCGACATATCCGACTCAGCTTGAAGGTGAAAACCGATAAAGTAGGGATCGATCACCTGCACGAGCGGATTGTCCACTTGGAAATAACTCAAAGCCTCAATTCCCTTGTCAGTCATCTCAGCCAAAGCGCCGCTGCGATCCAAAGCGCGAAGCGCCCCACCGTGACCATCAGGGCTCATCGCGATCGTATCTTTGTTCTCTAAAACGATCTTACCTTCAAAATCGACCGCCGGCATCCGGCCTTGCTTGAAGAATTTAACACCGCCCTCCGACAAACCGAAAAAACCGTTTTCTTTGAAGAACGACTCGGTCGCCTCATGGTTGATGTGGCTTGTCATAATGTACCAGGGCAACTCGCATCCATAGCGAAGACGCGCTGCCAATACCTTCTCCGCGAAGATCTGAAAAAGCGTCTTACTCTTGATAGGAGAAACTGGATACGTCCCCTTGGGTCCGTCATATCCCAAACGAGTGCCCTGACCGCCGGCGACCGTAAACGCCGCCACTTTGCCTGACTTCAAGGCCTCCTCGCCCATCGCTTTAGCTTCTTGCCAACGTTCGTCCGCACCTAAGTCTTCTGGCAGAGACTCGTAAGGCGCCGGCTGCAAAGCGGAAAAGTCCACACTCTCTTCGTGCGAATCGCCCTTTACCAAGGTCCTAACAAGATGATCCAATTCATCTAAATCGATTTCCTCAGCTTGCGCTAAAAGGGCCGACTGCTGGGCTTCGTCCAGCTCGCCCCAATACTTGAATACATGACCCTGGCCATGCGCCTCGAAACGTTCTCTAAGAGCTTCCATAATAAGTTTATCGAAAAAGGGGTGCAGTCTCGCTCGCCTTCATCGATCGTATCCGGAATCTCCGATACTCGAAAACGAGTCTACTCGAACCTGAACACGAGCTCATCGTCTTTCGCATAGTTTAATTTAGTGCGAATCGTTTGCTCGATGTATTCAGGATCATTGCTAAGTCGCGATAGCTCATCACGCTTCGTCGCAACTTCTTCTCTGTAGGTATCCAATTGTTCCTGCGCTTGGGACTGCCGTTCCTTCAAAACACGCAGCTCGTCGTTCTCCTGATACAAATAAGTGAACGCGAATGCGAACAAAGCTAAATAAGCCAGAGCGAACAAAATATTGAATACGCGACCGAAACTCATGTGGGAATGCTCGTAAATACGAATAAAGGTCTCCGGATTGCAAAAAAATAATTGTAACCGATTCCCGATTTCAGGAAAAATTTACCCAATGTACCAAAGTTTCTACGGCCTCAAAGAGATGCCGTTCAACATTACGCCGGATCCCAACTTCCTCTACCTCAGCCCGACACACCAAGAAGCTCTCCAGCATCTGAAGTACGGTATCGCTGAAAAGAAGGGATTCATCGTGTTGACGGGCGAAGTCGGTTGCGGAAAAACCACTCTCTGTCGCCATTTCATTAACGAGATCGACGAAGAGAAATACGACCTCGCGCTGATCCTCAATCCGCGGATCACCGAAACCCAACTCCTCAAGACCATCCTCTCCGAACTCGGAGAAGAAGGTAAAAGCCGCAGCCGCGCTGGCTTGGTCGAACAAGTAAACAACGTTCTACTCGAACGCATCGAACAAGGCAAAGACATCGTCCTCATCATCGACGAAGCTCAAAACCTGACCTTCGATGTTCTCGAGCAACTCCGCCTTCTCTCCAATCTCGAGACTGACAAACAAAAGCTGCTTCAGATCATTTTGATGGGACAGCCGGAGTTTAAGCAGATCCTAGCCGAAAAGCGACTCCGCCAACTTCGCCAACGCATTCTTGTCCACACCGAACTCCGCCAGCTGAACAAATACCAAGTCGAGCAATACATCCATCACCGCATCGCGATGGCAGGCGGACAAGGCATACCCTTTTTCACAAGCTGGGCAGTCCGTTGGATCCACTGGAAATCCAAAGGCATTCCAAGAATCATAAATAACATCTGCGACAAGGCCCTCCTCGCCGCCTACATACGCTCTTCCGAGGTCGTCAACTGGAAAGATGTGCGAACGGCGATGAAGGAGATCCAATCCCTCGAGGACGACTAGGACCGCTTAGCTCCCCCCAGATCAACTGAGCGCTAGAGCTTAATATTGCCGAGTCTCGGTCGATGATCGAAGAGGTAACTTACCTTTTTCGAAACTCACTTTTCCGATATTCGCGCATGAGCCTGATAAACAAGGCCTTAAAGAAAGAGCAAATGAAGCGTACTCGAGCTGAAGCCAACGAGCTTCCGCCGTTTTCCGCCTTCCAGGCTCAAACCCGAACCGAAGGTCCCGCAGGCGTTCCAATGCGAGCGCCAAACCGGGACAACAAGAACACGCTCTTGCTAATCGGCTTTTTCGGCGTCGGGTTCTTTCTCCTTATCACGATCGGCGCATTCCTCTATCTCGGAGCAAAATACCTCGAAAAAACGAAATCTCCCGCAGACACGCCTTCTCAAATGGAAAGCCAGGGCCTGATCGCCGTTTCTCAGACAGTCGAAGAACCTGCCATCGCTCCCCTTACATCGGCGACGCCCAACTCAAGCGTCCAAGCAACTCCAGCCGAAGAGCCCCAACCCGTTTCTCCAGTTCTCACCTCAAAACCCGAGGAATCAAGCTCCGTCGCAGAACAAGCCGCCTCAAAAATCGAAGGAATCAAAGAGAGCCTTACAAACTTGATCGCAACGAACAAGAAGGAGGGAAAGCACCTCAAAATTCAGCACTTAATCGACGACCTGAAATTCCAAGCCGTCAAAAGCGCCGGTCCGAATTCCAAGATCCTGATGAACGGACGCGTCTACCGCATCGGCTCCACGATCGACCACCAATACGGGGTCGTATTCAAAGAAGCGCACCGAGATCGCCTGATATTCGTCGACGACGAAGGAACGATCTACGAAAAGTTCCACTAGCAGAGAGCTCCCGTCCGGCTTAATTCCTCCAAATGGCCCGATGGCCACTCAATTAGGCCGACGGTTACCCGAATTAGCAGGACCCCTAGAGGCCTAGCATGCGCACAGCCTAATGGTTTGGCTGAGCCCCTAGTCCTGATTAACTAGCATCTGTAGGTAACAGAGCTCTTTAGCATTGAGAAAAGACTCTACGGAGAGCATGCTCCTTCACGTATTTTTAACATACGTCGAGTATGCTGCGAAACAGGCAAGAAGGAATCGTTAACCTCCATGGATTGTGGGCGACCGCGCTCGTGGCCTTCCTGTTTCTGTTTTACTGCCAGCTCTACCCGATCTTGGGAGGCCAATTCGTCTCCGATACCCAAGACATCTACCTCTTCGGCATCATCGCGGCCTCTCTTTTTAACATTCGCCTCTACAAGGCCTACGCAAGCGAGTTTTCCAGTCTCACCTTTGGACAAACATTCCGGCTGACCTACCAGCAGACCTTCCGCATCGCGCTCATAATGTTCGCGATCTACTTCTCGCTAAAAGACGTCGGAGCAAGCCGCGTCTTCCTCGGCACCTTTCTCAGCATCGCCTTTGTAGCGCTCTTCGCCATAAACAAGATCATCCCCCGGCGCCTCTGCCGTATCAGTTTTAAGACCCAGGTCATCCGCACCGCCATCATCGGCACGCCCAAAGCCCTTGGAGATCTACAGAAATGGACCTCGCAAAAAACCGACTTCGGCATCGAAATCGTCGGCTACATACCAGAAACGCCCTGCCCGCCAAAGTCTGAGCAAGGAGAGGTCCCTTGCCTCGGCCAAGTCGAAGACATCGAGCAAATCCTCGAGCAAAACCAAATTTCGCAAGTCGTCCTCCTCCAAAACGCCCTAAGCAAAGGAGCCACCAACGTTATCCTCAAAAAGGCGCAAAAGGTCGGTTGTCGCGTCCGCATCTACAACAACTGGCAAGAACAATACAACCACCGGATAGTCGTCGAGCACGAGGGCGAGCATACCTTCCTCACCCTGGAAGACGAACCGCTCGAAAACCCCATCAACCGAAGCATGAAACGGGCGTTGGACATAGCGATCTCTCTCCCCATTGTAGCCTTCGTCCTCCCCCCGCTTACCGTCTTCGTATGGTTCTTCCAAAAACGCCAATCGCCCGGGCCCATCTTCTACGCCCAGCCGCGCACCGGAATGACTAAGCGGACCTTCCATATCATCAAATTCCGCACCATGCACTCCAGCGACGAAAACAGCGCCAACGTCGCCAAACAAGCTACCAAAGGCGATTCCCGCGTGTACCCATTCGGTTGCCTGCTGCGCAAGACTTCTCTCGACGAACTTCCCCAATTCATCAACGTCCTTCTTGGCGATATGAGCGTGTCCGGTCCGCGACCGCACCTCATTAACCACGACAAAGAATTCAGCGAGACCCTCAACGCCTATTACACCCGCCACTTCGTAAAGCCAGGCATCACCGGCCTCGCGCAATCCAAGGGCTTTCGTGGAGAAATCACCGAGCACGAACTTCTGAAGCGACGCGTCAGCTACGATATTTTCTACGTCAACAACTGGTCGCTCATGCTCGATATAAAGATTATCTTCATGACGATCAAAACGATTATCTTCCCACCCAAAACGGCGTACTAAGAATTACCTCTGGAGGCGCTTCTTGGGAGCTTAACAGTGTAGTAACCACGGTCGTAAGGCCTGGGTCACTATAGGAAGATCAGAGATTGCCACAGTCCGAAATTCCGCCACTCTTTTCCACGTGGCCGAATCCTACCACCGAAGCCCCCCAGGCAAACTCTCGATCGACGCCATCAGCTCTCCCCAGCGATAGCTCATGCCCCCATGTATTCAAAATACATAGACGCTATCATACCCCTGCTTCCGATCATCGGCGCCACGATCGGTTTCGCGCTAGCATTCATTCTCATTTCGCGCCTGATGCGGGAAAAGCAACGCCCCAGCAACACATTCGCCTGGCTCCTTATCATCATCCTTGCCCCCTATGTAGGCGTCCCACTCTACATTGTTTTCGGAGGACGTAAACTCGCCAGGCTCAAAGAAGACAAAAGCCCTCTCAGGCTCCTTCCCCCAGAATCAGACGAATCAGTCCGTTTCGATACCCCTTTCGGAATCATCACCGAAGGCAATCGCACCAAATTCCTGCATGATGGTATCGACGCCTTCGATACACTGGTCGAAGAAATTCGAACAGCCGAAAAACAGATCTGCATCACCACCTTTATCCTCAGTCACGATGCCGTCGGCCGACGTATCGTAAAGGAACTCGCCGAGAAAGCCAAGCAAGGCATAGAAGTTCGCCTTCTAGTCGACGGGCTTGGCTCCTTTGGGAAGAAGACCTTCTATATCCTCCTCACCAAAGCCGGCGGCAAGATCGAACGCTTCATGCCAGTCTTGCCTATCAGCTCTCTCGGCCGGGCCAACCTTCGCAACCACCGGAAAGTCGCGATCTTCGACAACTATCGAGCCATCATCGGCGGACGAAATATCGGACGCGAATACATGGGGCCCAACGCGCTTTCCAAGCGCTGGAAAGACTTCGGCGTACTCATCGAAGGCCCAGCCATTATGCCCCTTGCCTCCATATTCGAAGCCGACTGGACATTCGCCGGAACTAAAAAAGGCTACAAGCCCAAGCCGATACCTCGTATCGAAAACATAGATGCACCAGATAAGAAAGTGATCGAAATCATGGCCAGCGGTCCCGACACTCAAGGTGATCCAATCTACGAAAAGATCCTTTCCGTCATCCAAGAAGCCGAAGAAGAGATCATCATCGCCACTCCCTACTTCCTCCCCGACGAAGTGCTCCTACGTTCCCTAATGGTAAAAGCCCGCACCGGCAAGCAAGTCACTATAATAGTGCCGAAGCGATCCAACCACCGCATCACAGACTTAGCCCGTAGCCACTACATTCGAGAACTCCTTGAGGCTGGCGCGAGAAACTCAACAAGGTCTGGATCGGCGAGCGCGTCGCAGTCATCGATTGGAAGCGCGCCAAGCGCAACGTCGACGAGGGCAAGGACGACTTCGGCTGGGGGCCCAACAACCGCTTCAAGTACCCGCTGGGCGGCACGGGTGATTTCTACAAGCGGTTCGAGCCCGTGATCGG
>JBCCZW010000154.1:0-8200 GCA_039186805.1 Verrucomicrobiota bacterium | reverse complement strand
GCCGCTATCTCGTCCAGCTCGACTCCGGCGAAACCGTCGACGCTCGCCTCGCCCACGAACGCGAAATACCTTCTGGTTCACGCGTCCGCGCTTTCGTAAAGTCCAAGCACCCACTCGTCGCCTTCAAGCATTGAGGCCATCGAAAGAACTGAAGCCAAAGCGATCACTCGTCTTGACGAGCGTCTGGTCCACTCTGCGGTTTTCACTCTCAATCTGGAGAGATAATCCTTCTAAGGGCGCAATTAATCCCTCTCGGGGTAGATGTCTTGCGAGCATTCACATATAAAGAGCGTATATCTAACGAAAGCAAACGACCTCGCCAACATCACCAAAATGAAACTCTTCTCCAAAATCGTTTTAGCCGCAATTCTCGCAAATCTCGCTACGCTTGTCAGCGGCGACGAAATCACGCTTTACAGTCATCGTCACTACGATTCGGACAGAGACCTCTATGCTGCGTTCACCAAAAAATCCGGCATAAAAGTCAACGTTGTCAAAGCCAGCGCCGACGAACTAATCGAACGCCTTAAAGCCGAGGGCGAAAACTCCAAGGCAGACATCCTCATGACGGTAGATGCAGGTCGCCTTCAACGCGCGAAGGCCGCCGGACTGCTTCAGTCTATTGAATCAAAAGTACTAAAAGATCGGATACCCGCAAGCTATCGTGACCCCGAAAATCAATGGTTTGGACTTTCAGTGAGAGCCCGCGTGATCGTCTACGCCGCGGACCGAGTCAAGCCGAGCGAGCTCAGTACCTATGAAAACCTCGCCAGTCCGAGCTGGAGAGGACGCCTGCTCGCTCGCTCTTCATCGAACATCTACAACCAATCTATAATGGCATCCATCATCGCCCAACATGGCGTAAACGATGCCCGTGACTGGGCCGCTGCCGTGCGCGGCAACATGGCCCGTCCTCCCCAAGGCAATGATCGAGACCAAATACGCGCCGTGGCCGCTGGCCTAGGCGATGCGGCACTCGTCAATACCTACTACGTGGGTCTCCTAATCAATTCCAGCAACGCGAAAGACCGAGAAATCGGCAACTCGGTCAGCCTCTTTTTCCCCAATCAAAAGGATCGCGGCACCCCTGTAAACGTTAGCGGCGCAGGCATCGCCAAAGCATCCAAAAACCCGGAAGGAGCGATCAAGTTTCTTGAATTTCTCGCTTCTAAGGAGGCTCAATCGACCTTTCCTCAAGCAACCTATGAGTATCCGGTTTCCACTGACGTGCCATGGTCCAATCTTCAAAAGACCTGGGGCGAATTCAAGCCCGACACTCTCAATCTCGGCATGCTGGGAGAACTCAATGAAGCGGCCGCAACCGTCTTCAACGAATCAGGATGGGAGTAGCGCTTTTTGCTGGCCAAACTAAAGCGTAATTTCAAGCAGGAGCTGGACCCATGGTCCGGCTCCACTCTTTTTCTAGCGCTGATCATATTGGCGCCCTTGTTGACCGTCGCCATTGGTCTCGGCGATACCGGACCCAAATGGGAACACCTCAAGTCTACCGTCCTCTTCGGATACGTATCCAACACGATAATACTATCTTTAAGCGTAGTCATCCTAGCCACGCTCTTCGCAGTTCCTTCTGCCTGGTTGGTAACCGCCTACGAATTCCCTGGCAGAGGACTCTTCTCCTGGGCTCTAGCCTTGCCTCTCGCTATTCCGACTTACGTAGCCGCCTTTGTTTACTATCAATTTCCCGAAGCGGCCATACCCTTGCTCGTCTACATCCGCTCAGCTTGGGGCATCGATGCCTTCCAGACGGCCGAAACCCTTCTGCGCTACGGCCTGCTCGCCACTTTCATGGCGGCCGTTCTCTATCCCTACATTTACCTCAGCGCTCGAGCGTCCTTTTCTCAGCAAAGACGCCAAGTGATCGAAGCGGCTCAAACCCTCGGCCGCAGCCCCCGGTCGGTCTTCCTTTCCATCGCCCTTCCTCTTTCTCGTCCCGCGCTAGCCGCCGGTATCGGCTTGGTCGTCATGGAGGTCATCAACGACTACGGCGCCGTACATTTCTTTGGAGTACCGACTCTCACCGAAGGTATCTTCCGCACCTGGTTCGGTCTCGCCGATCGCTCCTCCGCGCTACGACTAGCCGGCTTCATTATGGTGGTCGTATTCGCAATCCTCTTACTTGAAAAAACGACCCGTGGGCGAGCTAGATTTGCCGAACCGTCAAATAGCGCCCTTCCCATCCGCCGCCGCAGGCTCAAGGGACTCCCCGCCCTCGCTTCTTCGATGACTTGTCTCATTCCCCTCACGCTCGGTTTTCTCTTTCCCGCAGCGCAGCTCTTGATCTGGACCTCCCAAACCTTCTCTAGAGTCTTCCGGGCAGACTTCATCCATCACCTCCTCAACAGCCTTTTGCTTGCCTTCGCTACCGCCTTAGTCCTCACCGCATTGTCCTTGCTTATCGCCTACACGGTCAAGCTGCGACCCGGCAAATGGCTACGCGGGATCGTCGGGATCAGCGCTCTCGGCTACTCCATCCCAGGAGCCGTGGTCGCCGTAGGAGTCATGGTTTCGCTCGGAAACGTCGATCGCCTCAACGCTTCCTGGCTAAAGACGGAAGACGGGCCAAAACTCCTCTTAAGCGGTACGCTCACCGCCATCGGCTTCGCCTATATCGTAAGATTTCTAGCCGTATCCCTGCAACCCCTACAAAGCGGTTTACGTCGTGTTTGCGGAAGCTTAGACGAAGCCTCGCGGACCCTCGGCGTCGGTCCCGCGAAGACGCTTTGCAAAATCAACATTCCCCTCCTAAAGGGCACGCTCATCGCCGCCTTCACCCTCGTCTTCGTTGATATCCTAAAAGAGCTGCCTTTAACCATGATACTCCGTCCAGCGAACTTCGAAACCATGGCCACTACCGCCTTCAGCTTAGCCAAAGAGGGTCGCATCCGCGAATGCGCCGTTCCTTCGTTTATCATTCTGATCACCGGCGCCATCGGCCTAGGCCTTATCAATCGCTTTCTAAAAATCGAATCTCCATGACCGCCGCGCTCGCATTCTCTAAGCTTTCCAAGTCTTACCCTAAGGCAAAAACGCCCGCTCTTCATGAAATCAGCTTCACTTTGCAACAGGGCGAAATCCTCGCTCTCATCGGAGAAAGCGGCAGCGGAAAATCCACCCTTCTCCGCACAGCGGCGGGCCTCGAAAAACCAGACTCCGGGGAACTGAGCCTCGGATCCCAAACGCTCGTCAGTCAGTCCGTTTTCGTTCCCCCGGAAAAGCGCAGTATTGGTCTCGTCTTCCAAGACGGCGCTCTTTTCCCTCATTTAAACGCCTTCGATAACCTTATCTACGGCCTACAGGGCAAGACGACTAAGGAGAAGCGCGACGCAGCCCGCCAACTCCTGGAGCTCGTTGGTCTCGCAGACAAAAGTAAACGCTTTCCTCACGAACTTTCCGGAGGCGAACGCCAGCGCCTCGCCGTCGGCAGGACCCTCGCTCCCCGGCCTAAAGTTATTCTTCTCGACGAGCCCTTCGGCAGCCTCGACCCCGCTCTTCGACGCAAGCTGCGCCAGGAAGTCATCGATCTACTTCACAGATTCCAGACCAGCGTTATCCTCGTCACCCACGACCCCGAAGACGCGCTCTCCGTCGCTGATCGCATCATCGCCTTGCGATCCGGATGTATCGAGCAAACCGGTACGCCTGCAGATTTCTACAATCGACCGGCAAACGCCTACTGCGCCGAACTCTTCGGACCCGCCAACGAACTGAGACTAGAAAGTGGCGACGCTCGCTGGTTCCGCCCCGAGCGCGTGAAACTTGCAGATGAGTCCGACAACGCTGCGATTTCCGTCGAGATAGCTCGCGTACGAAACAAAGGCCGACACCTTGAACTTCAAGTCCGCCCCGCTAACTCCAAACTCTCGCCAACCTCCCGCCTTTGGACCATAGAGCTTCCCACTAAAACGCTACTCGACGATCGAAAGACCATCCGTATCCATGTCGACTGAGTCTTGTTCAAAGTCGCGCCTCTCACTCCACCTTCTCGATCCCGAATACTTCAACGTCTACACCTTTTGAATACAAAACGCTGACAGGCCCACCTCCTGGTTCTCCGAATCCATTGAGAGGAAACAGCCTTTTGCTGTATTCAAGCGCTTCCGCATCGCAGATCTCGTAGGGTTCGTGGCGCAGCGTACCGGTCAGCAGTCGCCTCTTTTTCGCGTCGTAGGCGTACAATCGATAGCGCTCGACGAGAAAAGCTTCAAGACTGCCTAGCGCCGCTCGCTTCGCGCGCCCTCTTACACAAACGCCGTAACCCATCTCAATCTTCTCGTCATCTCTCGCCGCCAGCGATCGGTAAAAGACGTCTCCCCCTTCTCTTCTTTCGAAGGAGAATTCGGCGAGCTCGTAAGGGAGGTGAAAGAAGGCTCTAGCGATTTTGACGGAAATCCACGAATCCGCATCCAGCGAATAGAACCAAACGCCCGGTCGCCCCCTATCATCCATCACATAAGTCCGCAAATTAAGTTCGTAAAAATCCGAGATCATGGGGACCGCCGGCAATCCTGCAGGACGCAAAGACCTCATCGTGAAAGGTACTACGCCCCAGTAGGCTCGACCCTCGAAGGTATCGACAAATAAACCCCTTGGCAGACTCTTTTGAACGAGCTCCGCCGGAGCTTCCCAGTGTATGAAGAGCAGGTCCCGCCACTTCTGGCGAAGCAGAGCCCTCTTCTTTTCACTTGCTCTCTGCATACGGTCTCTGCCTGCAATAAACGCTTCTCCATTTCAAGGTTCGCATCCGCGTATTCGTTGCCAACCTACATTCGATAAACGAAAGACTCTCCCTCTCGAATTGAAAGATATGCATCCCGGCGACTCAAATCTTACTCCAAATCCGGTTCTTAGAGAGTCTTCAATAAGCGATGTAGATATTATATGAAATATTGTAAATTCGCTCATTGAACGCACTACGCGATAAACGATAGCCACTACACTCGCTCAGGATGGAACTATAGGACGCTTTTTAGGACAAACGGTCTGCATCTCCAAGAATCTAGCTGTCGAGACCGCAACGCTTCGCTAAAGACGCAAAATCGACTTCTGAACTCTCTCCGCCGTCCAACAAGCGCATCATTCCGAATCCTCTCAGAGCATTCAGGAATAGCGTCACGTCCGCGTCCCCTGAATCCCTTCCAAAGAAGCGAGCGGCCAAAGTCCCGAACTGATCCACATGCTCCTTCATCAACTTTTTCAATTCCCCATCCCGCTCGCACTCGACGATCAATCCCATGAAAAAACGCATCCGACCAGGGTCGTTCGCAATCAGCTCGAACGCAGGCCCCAAATCGATCGAACGATCTGGATCAGCCAACATCGCCTCCATCTTATCAATATGCTGACTCAGCAGACCGGCCACCAGATCAGTCTTCTTCGGAAAATAATAAGTCAGGTGCGACTGCCTTACACCGGCCGCCGCTGCCACCTTTGGCTGCGTTAGATTCTTAACGCCGTCAGTCGCCAAAATGCCCATCGCAGCCTCTAAAATGCGCTCAGGCACAGACTTCTCTAGAGGAGTTTCAATATTCGGAACCATAGTCGATCCGCATCCAATGCCTAAAACTACTATTGGTCAACCTACCAATTTCTAATCTCGATCGCTGGCAAGTGGACTCTCCGAGCAAGCTCACCCCTCGGACTTCGACGCGAAAAAACCCCGGTATACTAGGCCCGAAAAATACTCCTGCGGAAGCCCCATCCCAAGACCACCTAACAACCCACTCAATCTCTCATCATTTAAAGGATGAAAGCTCCGTGAGATATGACCCATCACCTGTTTCGCTTTCTCCTCGTCCGCAAAAGAATCGCCTAGCCACTCGCTGTAGGCCTTCGTAATCATTACTTCATTAGTATCGAAAAAATCGCTACAAACCAGTAAGCCTCCCTTCTTCAAACTCTTGGTCAAAGCGCTGAAATACTTTAGCTTCCCTCCATCGTCAGGCAAGAAATGGGAAACCAAATAACTCGTTGCCCCCTCAAATTCGCCGAGTCCTTCACAGTCCTCGATAGTGGATTCGACGAAAGAGACGCGATCCACAAACTCAGCTTTCCGCGCCCGCATCATCGCGCGATCCAACATGGCAGAAGAAGGGTCCACCGCAACGAATCTCCAAAAGGGACAAGCTTCCGCCATCTCCGCCAACTCCTTTCCCGTGCCAACCCCCGCCAAAAGCACGCGGGCCCTGTCAGGCAGTACGCTCTTCAGAACGCGGCAACCCAGCCCGTGCATGAGGTCGTAGCCCGGCACCAATCTTTGGATACGGAAATCATACGTCTCCGCATCCTTCGCTTCAAACTGCCTCACCCAACTCTCCTCTCTCTAAGCAACAATGCTCCCAAGGCCACAGTCCAATAGATGGCCGCCCCAAGGAAATACGGCGCGACGATTCCCGCTTGATACAGGGACGCTCCGACCGCAGGACCGCCGATCATCCCCAAACCCTGTCCTATCGCATTTACCCCCGCAATTTTTCCCTGAGCGTCGGGTCCTGTTCGCAAACTCATCGCCGCTAAATTCGACGGCAACATAACACCAATTCCAAACCCCACTACAGCCATTCCAAGCGCGAATCCGCCGTAGCTACCGGCCCAAGCGACGCTCAACATCCCTAACCCTGCCAGAGACGCCCCCAGCCTTACCAGCTTCCAAGGCTCCCAAGGCAAACGTCCCACTACAAACGCTTGCGCTAAAACCATGGCCAATGCCGAAGCGGTCAAAGCTCCCCCAGCCCGACCAGCCGCTTCCCGACCCGTAAAGCCAAAGTCGTCCTGTAATCGCAAACCCGTTATCTGCTGGAGTATACCGTAGTTCAAAATCGCGAGTATTGTCACCGTCAGGCACGGCCACACCTTTCCCCAATAGATGCCCGTCAAATCCGCCGGCGAAGCGCCGCTACCTCTCTGCGGTTCCTTCAGTCCGGCAAAACACGTCAAAAAGCCCAAGACGGTTAGCAAGCCTATCGCATAAAACCCCCAGTGCGTTCCAAACTGAGCCAAGACCATCAAGGTCGCCGCTCCTAAGACCGCGCCTAAGCCAAAAGCCGCTCCCATGAATCCCATCCCGCCCGAGCGCTTCTGCTCGGAGGTCGTATCTGCCATCACGGCTTGAGCCGCTGGCATTATTCCTCCACCCCCGAATGCTTGCATCAAGCGAGCTGCCACAAACAGACCAAATAAAAGCCCAATGCTCATAGATCCCGAAACGCCCGCTTGAGCCAGGACTCCATAAGCGACCGAAGCCAATGCAGCGCAAAGCAACCCAGTCAGGATCACAGGTCGTCGTCCCCAACTTTCGGATACGCGGCCCCAGGCCGGAGCCGCTAATAACAAACCCGCCGCACCCAAGCTAAGCAGCATACCCGTCTGCATATCCCCTAAACCCATCTGCCTCCCCAATGGAGGCAATGCCGCCAACAGAAATGCATGCCCCATTGCCCGACTCAACAAGCCGAAGAAGAGAGAAAATCTCGAGAAGTCTCGTTTCATAGTTCGCCTTAGATGCGACCGCGTCAACAAACCGCAGCCTAAAACCTCATCTCGAAACCAGCTCCGTACATCCTGGGTAAACCGGGCACTCCTCCAATCACCGGCATCATCTCTGCTTGGTTAAATCCCGCGCTAAAACCGGAGCTCACCAAGCTTTCGTCGAAGACATTGCGCCCGAACAAATATAGCTCGTATTGACCTGCCCGATACGCGAAACGCAGGTTCGCCAACTGATAGCTCTCCAGCTCGAAAGTATTCGCTGGATCCATCATGCGAGTCCCGACCCCCTGATACTCGCCTCTCAGAAAGAAATCTCCCTCCAGACCCAAGCCGCTCGCCGAAAATAGGTACTGAGCTCCAAAGTTGTAGGAGATCTCTGGAGCATAAGGAATCTCATTACCGATCTTTACTGATCCACCCAAAGAATCGCTCGTTGCCTTCGTATCCAAAAACCCAAGTCCACCCGTCACGAAAAAGCCCTCAGCCAAACGTGCCGCAAACTCGAACTCAGCGCCATAGCTTTCGGAATCGGCATTCTCTACCTGAAATCTCCCCGCCAGCGGATTGAAAATAAAGAACTGCTCATCGCTTGTGTCATTGAAGAACAAAGACGCCGTAAAACTAGCCTTTCCTTCCAAGGCGGACCCTTTCAAGCCCACTTCATAGGCATTGGTGGACGAATTGCGAAACGCTG
>JBCCZW010000153.1:0-8212 GCA_039186805.1 Verrucomicrobiota bacterium | reverse complement strand
GGTAGAAGACGATCCCGCGCTACGAATGGTCATGCGCGAGGTCCTCAAAGACGACTTCGAGATCGACGAAGCCGACAACGGCGACGACGGCATCCAAAAGGGGCTCAACAACGCCAACGATATCATCATACTCGACTACCATCTTCCCAAAAAAGACGGCCTGGAAGTCATCGCCGCCGTACGCAAAGCCAACCCCGGCGTTCCCGTCATCGTCCTTACCGGCTACCTAAATCCCGAATCCGAAGAGCAGTTCAACCGTCTCGGCGCCAACAAGATTTTCCCCAAGCCCTTCAACTACAAAACGCTCCTCGAGACCGTGCGCGATCTCGTCCTAGCCAAGCAACAAGCTGTAAAGATCCCAACCCAGCTCGCCGCTCCCTCCCCAAAGTCGCTGGTAGCCCAAGCCATCTCAACCGAGTCAGAGATGCTCCAGCAAAGCCTTAACGCTCTCGCCGGCCTCGCCGAGAAAGTAGAATTCCTCCAAAGCATCACCGAGAAGTACTGGATCGAGCCGCAAGACGTCTCCACTATCCGCGAAACCACCCGCGCCATGGAGATCGAACTCCGCCAATTCTACGGCCAAATCAACAACACCCTCTTCGAATCCGGCGACCTCAATTCTCCCCTCATCCGCAAGGCCGACAAACCTTGCCTATCCGGCAACAACTAACTAACGATGTAAGCCTGTCGCTAAAGCAGGGCTTTTGTAAAATTAGAGCCCAAGTTCAGTTCCAGAAAGCCGATATAACCTTCAAATAACTCTCCATTCGGCAAACGACCCAAACCGGTCCGGCCTAGTCCCAATTCCACCACCCACCAAGGACGGAAAATGAAAATTCTCATCGTTGACGACGATCCCGCCATAAGGCTCCTCCTCTTCACCGTATTCGGCGAAGAGCACGACGTTTCAGTACTCTGCGACGGTCACAACGCCGTATCAGTACTATCGGACCCCAACCATCAATTCGACGTCGTACTGCTCGACCTCAAGATGCCCCGCCTCTCCGGCGAAATGGTCTTGGAGTTCCTCTCCGGCTGGCAAAACATCAAGACCAAGTTCATCATCATCTCCGGCTTCCACGATGAAGCGAAGCATTTCAAGTACCCGAACTTGGTCGCGACCCTGGCAAAGCCCTTCAACATCAAGGAACTCGTCCGCCTCGTCGAAGAGACCGCAGAATCGCCAGCGCAAGCCAACGCCTAAGCGTCCTCGAAAATCACTTTACCAAGCGGTAGCGTCCCAATGGACCTGCCGCTTTTCTGTGTCCAGGCAGGGTTCGACCACCGCGTCGATCCCCCAATCCCATCTTCAACCCAACACCCCCACCTTCTCAAACACATCCTCCCCATAGTCGAAAAACCACCCCTCCCTCACGCCACTCAGTATCCACTCCTTAGATACCCATTTCACCTCGCTCACTTCCTCTAGCTGAAATTCCAAGGCTTCCGAATACCCCTCCCATTCCGCCAACCAATTATAGAAAATAGCGTCATTCCCTCGGCTCTTGAAAACCAACTCAAACGCCTCTCCACTCATCTCAACTCCTATTTCCTCCTTCAACTCTCTCGCCGCCCCTTCAAGCGCCGATCCCCCAGTCGATGCCCAAAGCCCCGGCATATGCTTCAGATGCTCTGCCCGCTTCTGGACGAGGAACTCGCCCTTCGCATTCCGTACCCAAATTTGCGAGACAAGGTGGTAAACCCCCTCCGGTACAGATTCTCCTCTCTTCAAGAGCCAGCCTAGCGGTCTCTCCTCGGCATCAAACGCATCCCAATATTCAATAACTGTAGAGCCCATATCCGAAACCTCAAAAAATTCCCCTCCCGCAATCAAGGATCAACGAAGGAAATCGAAAACTCCATACCCCAATCATACACCAGTCGGAGCGGCGGCTTCCAGCCGCCGAACAACCTAACCCACGCGATCCAAAAGAGGCACTCTCCTACATCTCCAACTTCAGGCAATAATCCCGATAACCCATCTTTCGCCAGAAAGCTACCGCTTGTTCATTTTTAACCAACACCTCAACCGTCAGTCTTTTCCCCGTTGGCCAAACCTCATCCTTCAACAAACCAAAAGCAATTCTCCCAATCCCTTCTCGTCTCCGTTCTCTCGCTACAAAAAACTGCCGAAGGTAAATTTCATCGTGAATTTCAATGTAAAGCGCATAGGCCACGCACGTCCCCTCTGCTTCAAACAAAACCACGCAGTAATCTCCCTCGAGCCACTTCTTCATACGCCTTCGCAACTCGGGGACAGTCATCGAATTCCGATGCCCCTCGTCTTCGATCAATTGACTATTCCAAACAGCCAAACGATCCAAGTCGATTTCCCCCACAATTCGCCACTCAATACGCATCTCCATCATTAAACACTACACATTCACTATCTCACATTCATACCCCGATCATCCTCTCAATTTCCCTAATCAATTTTTCCCGCATCTTTTTCACTTCTGCGCTCAAATCCCGGTTGGCTTTATCCCTCATCAAATCGAGCCAACGATTCCTGTATTCGACTAACGGATTCACGTCAACCGACTGCCGCTTCAACAAGTCTTCCGCCAAGTTCATCCCGTCCTGGCTTAAACACTCCAAAAACCGAATTGCCTCTCGCAAATCTCTATTCCGATCAAACTTCATCGCGTCCACCAAGGATCCGCTCGTCATTCCCCCATCGAATACCGGAAACGGATGCCAAACCTACTAGCGCCCCAAGTAATGTTGTCCATATAGCAAGCCCAATACTCCTCACCAACACCTCAGGATTGCTGCCCGCAAAATCGCAGCCGCCGCTCAGCGTAAGTTCTACATCATTGTTCACTTGAAAGCCCGCTTTCTCGAAATCCCCCACCACCCCTCGATCAGACTCATCCCAAGCAAAAGTCACACGATCCAGCCTGTCGCCAAATTCTTCACGATGAGCTCGTATCCAAGTTTCAAAGTCGCCCAATCCCGAAGCCCGCTTCCAGATGAGATAATTCCCAAACCAAAAAGTCGGATTCGATGGCGTCTCGATGCGCCAGTATTCCTCTCTCTCGTCAATCCGAGCATTATACTCATGGAAAATGCAATCCGTTCTATTCGCCAAAAGTTTCATCCCATCCCAAAATTCGCCCTGACCACACCTTTCATTCTCACCTCTGTCAACCTCCCAGCTTTGTCATGCACCATGGTAAATGAATTCCCTTCGCTTTTTCCTGGCAATCCGACGCTCTAGGGCGAGATACAAAAAGACGCCCTGACTTTGCCTAAGCGAACCTCTACAAACATCGCGCGATTTTCGCTCCATATCTCTAAACAAGACATACCGTCTACACCAATTTAAGTATCACGTAAGATCAGGTCGTAAGCATCTTGCACTATACTTAATCCCCGCGGCTCCCTGCTTGGAACAGGGGGCCGCACTTGATTGGAGGGTCCAGCGACCATCAAAGACTGTCCAATTCCGCAAAGAAACGGCCTCACTGAACACCAGGTCTCTGTGAAATCATAGAGCTCTCCAGACCTCTAGGCGAAACGCTGAGCCAACGGCTATCCGCCAATAGCTGACCGCTCTCCAAAATAAACCTCCACCTCCAACCCGCAATACACCGACTCCCTCTCCATCCTCATACCCAATCGCTTCGCGACTGCGATTGAGGCCGCATTCTCACTCTCGATAACCGCAATCAACCTACCAACCCCCAATTCCTTAAAAGCAAAATCCCGATATCCCAATGCCGCCTCAGTCGCATATCCATTTCCCCAATACCGAGGCAAAAACCGATACCCAATTTCCCACTCTTTCTCCCCATCCAATTCAATATCCTTCACCATACACCAACCCAAGAACGCATCATCCTCCTTCCGCATCACTGACAACAAGCCATAGCCTCGTTGTGTAACCCTCTCAATTACCTGCGGCAACTTATCCTCAACCTCATCCCGCGACTCCGGTCCACCCACCGAAAACCGCATCGCCAAAGGATCTCCCGCCAACTCCACATACTCCTCCAACTCATCCAACGAAGGCACCCGTAACAACAAACGCTCAGTCTCAATCCTCACCAATCCCAAGCCTCGAACTCCTCAAACTCCACCCAATTACTCGCCAAGCCCTTCCACTGTAACTTCAAACGATAGGGCTCTCGACGCTGAGACAAAGCCTAATCCAAGGGCAACTCCATATACATCCCGCTTCCAAGCAATAGCTCAGCTTCTAGTCTACCGTCATTATACCTTACCCTTCGCTCCAGTTCCGCCTCAGTAGGACTTCGAGGAACGCCCTTCAGCATATCCCTCAAGCGGATTTCCTCAGCGTAAGACTGCCCCGGCTTCAAACGTACCTTCTTACCCGGCTTATTGTCCAACTCACTCAACATGCGCCCAGGGTAATTCCAGTTATCCTCTGACCCCGCATAGGCGGTCACCCACCGACCCCGAGGGCCCTCTATCCAAATCCCATAGCTATAGATCGTATTCCCATCCTTCGAATCCAGTTCTATCCTCTCAGACCGATTTCCTGTATTTTCAATCTCAATACGAAGCGCGTAATCTTCCGACAGAGTCACCTTTACCCTCAGCTCGGCCAAGCAATCCAAGGCGCCCCCAAATAAGCAAACAAGAATCAATCCCCATTTCACCCCAAGACCCTCAACCCATTCACCAATCCAACACAACAAAGAACCCCACCCCAAACAAACCACCCGCAACCCACAGTCTCCTAGAAGCCAATCGCTAAGCGCCAAGAGCCAATCGCATCCATGTTACTTATAACCTGCCCATTGACCTGAGTTTAGAAAACGATATGTTACGCATAACCCTATGCCCGAACAAAACGACCCCACTTTGCCAGCCAACATAAGCATGCGAGACCTTGCCCAGATCGCCGGCGTTTCCGCCATGACAGTATCCCGGGCCCTCCGCAACAGCCCCAAAATAAGCGAGAAGACCCGCCAGCGAATCCGCCAACTCGCTCAAGAACACAACTACTCCATCAATCCTCTCGTGGCCGCGCAAATGGCCAGCATCCACGGTCGCCGCTCCGTCACCTACAAGGCCACTCTCGGCCTCATTACGCGAACGCCCACAGAAGGCGTATGGGGAGGAGCCGCCAAAGTCATCGAAGGCGTTCGCAAACGCTGCAAAGAAATGGGCTTCACCTGCGATACCTTCGACCTCGCAGACCCCGAACTCACCCCCTCTCGCCTCAACCGAATGCTCGAAACTCGCGGAATCCACGGCCTTATTGAAGCGCCCATGGTCGCCGACCTCGCCGACTACGAACTCGACAGCGATCGTCTCATTCTCGTCTCCAGCAACCCCGGCACCCTACCCCAAACGATTCACCGCGTCTGCCCCGATCACTACGGAAACATGGACATGCTCCTCCGACGCATCCAGCAAGCGGGATTTAAACGCCCCGGCTTTCTCGTTACCCTCGAACTCGACCGCCGTCTCAATCATCTCTGGACCTCCCGCTACCTCGCCTTCCAGCAAACCGAAGGCTTCGCCAAAATCGCGCCCTATATGCCCAACAACATCACGGAGTTCGACCGCTCCAGCTTTACCAAATGGCTAGAAGCAAATCAACCCGACATCCTCATCGTCTCCAACCACGAGCTTTTCCGCGACAAGTTCTTCGACCAAGTCGGCATCGAAATCCCCAACGACATCGAAGTTCTGAAAATCAACATCAACGGCCCCGAATACGGCTTCAGCGGCATCGACCAAAGGTCCGAGCAAGTCGGCGCCGGTTGCGTCAAGCTCCTCTCCCAACTCATGTACCAGAACGAATATGGCCCACCCGAAAACCCCGTCTCGGTAGTCGTCCCCGGTAAATGGATACAAGGTCATACCAGCCCTACGCTTCAGCAAGCGGCCCAATAATCCAATTGAGCAAAGGCGCTTAAATGCTTCTTCTCGCCACCCGATGATTGGTCTGTTTTCCATATTCCCCCCATGTCAGATTCAACAACCACCAGTGAAAACGCCAACGAGAACGTCCGCGTAGGCCAAAAGGTAATTCTCTACGCCGTACTCATAAATCTCGTCGCAATAGTGTTGGGCTTCCTTAATGTTAAAGGAGTAATCACGTCTGCGCTTTTTCTAACTGCAATAGGACTGGCTCTCTACGGGATGTTCCGAATGACCAGCGGACTAGGATACGCGACGATTACAAAGGTAATATTCTGCATCCTGCTCCTTTTGCCGTTGATCAGCTTAATTACGCTAATTGTCCTAAACGGGAAAGCGACTGCTCATCTAAGAAAAAATGGATACGAGGTTAAATTCATGGGTGCAGATAAGAAGGTCGCTTGACCCAACCGCAAGCCACCTCCATCCCTGCAAACATCCAATGCCTAAATATCGAAAACTCGGATACATTCTCTACGGACTATCCTTCATTGCGCCGAACTGGGATTTCAAATTCATCGGTATTTGGCTTGCCATCGATGCCGCTTCCGCAGGGGCCCTCAATCTCATCCTCAGCTGGAACAACGTGCTCGCCGGTTCCATTGGCCTCCTCGCGCTGGTAAGCAATTTCTCGATCATTCCCGACAATGGCATGACCAAACCCTGGAGAATCGCGACGATCATCTTCATCTGGCTGCTCGCCTTCCTACCCTACTCTAGATACCCCGACTCCTTCGTCATCTTAGCCATGCTCCCACCCTACCTCATCTGGGCCAGCGGCCTCACCCTCGTCAACCTATCGCACATCAAAGCGAAACCCCAAGCCCCTGCGGAGCATTCCTAGGGCATGCTCTTTAGTAAACATTCCCAACGCAAGCAGCGGGGTATTCGATGACACTCAATTCGGCTCTCTCTCGTACCGAGGCAAGACCGATATGCAAAGCCAATCAGTAACGAGTAGCGAAGGTCGAGAGACCTTCGATTCGCCGCGAGCGGCGGGGTATTTAAACCCAAACCGAATATAACTCTCTAAGGACCTTCTAGCCCTCTGTATCCTTCGTGGACCCCAATAAACCAGATCTCTACTTCGCGAACCTCCCGTAGGCCTTCGCCACCTGCCCAGGAGCCACCTTCGTGTAAGCTTCCTTCATTTTCGGCGGCAATGAGGTCTTCAAAAGCAAGCGCTCATTCTCACGGTCCAGCATCATCAGCTTCATGATTTGCGACCGAGCTTCTTCCACCAAGCTCGAGAGAGCTCTCGGAAACTCATCCGGCTTGTCGTTGATTTCCTTCAACAACTCGATCCCCTTGTCCAACACTGGCAGAAACTCCTGCTTCTTGACCAAAAATTCCTCGTCCGGAGGCGAACCGGTCGCCCGCATAATCTTTCCCTCTTCAATGAAAAGATCGTGCAAATCAGAACACAGACGAACGTGCTCTCTCAGAATAGCTTCAGCTTTAGCCGGGTCCATTAGAAGATACTACTGCGCCTTCAGAATACTCAAACGCGCAATAAGATCATCTTCCCAGTTCAAGTGTTCAAGCCTCCATTTCGCCATCTCCTGCAAAGACCTCAGGTGATCGTTCAACTGCGAGGGATCAACCGTACCCTCTTCAGGGTTCGCGATCTGAGCATAGGCCATCTTCGCCTTCTCAGGCAAACCGAGTCGCTCAAAGCAAAGTCCAATCTGATGAACCGCTGGCCATCGCCATTGAGCGGCGTCGCTATACCGCGCCAAAGCCTGATAGATCGCCAAGGCGCTGCGGAAATCGCCCTTCTCGTAAAACTCGTTAGCCAGCTCGTTCCCCATCCGACGCTTCCAGTAATCCGCAGATTCCGAGTCTTGCGTATCCACGCTCGACTGACGCTGCAAAATCGCGACCACCTCGCGCAGCGCCTCCGGCTTCCGGTTCAGCTTGTCGTAGGACTTCGCCAGCAGGTAACGTATCTCGGGAGCGTGAGGAGTGATTGGATACGTGTCCAAAAAGAGCTTCAACTGAGCTACCGCCTGTTGATAGTCGCCCAGCTCGTAGAGCAAATAGCACATGTGATAGTGCACTCTCAAGCGATCCACCGGCTTTAGATCCAAGCGATAGAGATGCTGATACATTCGATACGCTTCATTTCGTTCGCCCCGCTCATTATGCGTCGCCGCGATCTCCAACTTCGCCTGCATCGAAAGGTTCTTATACTTCTCGAGCTGGTCGAACTTGATGTTAATCGAGGCATTCATCACCATGTAATACTTCGATATAGCCAACTCCAGGGCCCCCAGCTTTCGATATATATTGCCTAGCTCCATGAAGACCTCAG
>JBCCZW010000152.1:0-8214 GCA_039186805.1 Verrucomicrobiota bacterium | reverse complement strand
ACGGCGGTGTTGGGGCTTGGGGTGGAGTTCATTGATTTGGGGTTGTTATTCTTTTAGGGTCGCCGGTTGGTGGAATTTGCGGGCCAACAGGGCGGCTTGGCGGGCTTCGCCTAGCGGCGGGTCAACGCTTAGTCCGACAGTTTGGGGTTGGAATGTATTTGGGATCTGGGGACATAATTACTTGAGTTGACCATAGGTGTCCCAGATGCCCCAGTGGGCGCCCACATCGCCTTCATCGGAGACTTTCCAGGTCTCGTCGAAGGAAGAGAAATAGAAGAGTTCGAGGGACTCCTCCTTGGCCCAAGTTTGCAGATCTATGAAGTAGCGCCGCGCGTTTTCCATTGAGGGGACAGCCGCTCCTTTTGCGGCCCCTTGGCTGGGCCAACCGGATTCGGTGATGATCACACGCTTGCCGGGGGCGGAGCTTTGGGCTTGGCGGTACATTTCCTTGGCGTAGAGAAGAGAGTAGTCGATGCTACAGCCTTCCCAGTACGGATAGCAGTTGGCTAGGATTACATCGCAAGCGTCGGCCAGGGCTGGGCGGTTCGAGAATTCGTAGTAGGCGTCGACGTAGCCGACGGGCGTATCTGGAAGGGCTTCTTTAACTTCTTGGATAAGTGGGAGCAACTCGTCTTCTTCGAGTTCTTCTCGGTAGAGGACTTCATTGCCGACAGCGACGATATCGGCGTATCCTTGTCGCGCAATTTCAACTACGTTTTCGATTTCCTCTTTGTTCTTCTCTTTTTCGTCGCTCAGCCAGGCCCCGACGAGCGTCTTCAGGCCTTTTTCTTTGGCGATGCGAGGGATGGCTTGATTGCCTTCCGTACAGGAGAAGCTACGTATCCACTGAGTGTGCGGGCGAATGACGTCGAGGCGTTGTTGGATCTGTTCTTCAGATAGCGGATCGCCGGGTTCTTGCTCGGGCAGGTAAGGGCTGAAGCAGATGCCGTGAAGACCGCGATCGAGGGTTTTGTGGTAAGTTTCGAGAAGCTTATCGTTGTCGAGCTGGGCGAGGGCGGCGCCGATAAGGCTCATCTTTTGTTTTGGGTTATGGGACATGGTTACTGATGTTCAGGATTCGTCTTTTTCGCGCAGAGCGAGTTTTGGAGCGCGGTCTATAAAATAGAGGCCCCAATGTTTCTCGGCACCGTAGGGATTGTCGGGATTTCCCTTCCAGCTTTCGTCAAAGGCTTCGAACCAGAAGATGCTGATGTTGTTGCGTTGCCCGAAGGCGAAGAGTTCTTGGTAGTGTCTGAGCTGAAGGGATTCGCTGGCTCGTTCCCCGAATTCGGTCGCCGTACTCGCCCAACCGGCTTCGGCGATGAGGATGGGTACGTCTGGGAGCGCGTCGCGGATTTCGAGGAGATTCTCGATCGTATAGGGGAGGGCTTCGTCGATCGACTTTCCTTCCCACTGCGGGTAGCTGTGGACGGCGAGAAAATCGAGATGCTTAGCGAGTTTCGTTCCGTAGTCGGCAAAGACTTTGTAATTGTCGGCGGTGGTAACGGGTTGATGGATACTCTCTTTTACTTCCCTGACGTGGGCGATCATGGAATCGATGGTGACGAGGTGATCGTTCCAAGCGACGAGTGATTCGTTTCCCACGTTCACCGCGACGACGATTTCGGGGTATTCGTTTGCTAAACGGATACCGGATTTTACTTCTGCTCGATTGCCGGCGATGTTGCGGTCTAGCTCCTCTTGAGGAACGGGTTCGGTCACCCACGCGCAGCCTTCATGGTTGCTGACCTCGCCGTCGAGCCAGATCCCGAGCATGACTTTGAGGGGGATGCGGCGCGTTTTGATGAGACGCAGAACGTCTTCGGAATTTTGCTTACTGTCGTAGAGGCGAATGAGTTCGAAGCCTTCACGCTCAGTCAGAATTCTTAGGTCCTCTAAGATTTGATCGTCCGTTGGATAGACGGCGCCGTCGCCGCGATCCGGGTGCTGGCCGTCTCGGAAGCCAGAGTAGGCAATCCCGCGCTGGGCTCCGGCGAGGAGAGCGTGTTGCGGCTGCGAGAGGGATTGATTGCCGGTTTCTGCGGCGGGCAGCTGGGAGTTGCTAGGAGATAATGATAGTAGTCCCGTACTCATGTTGCGCCTTGCTGAGGGATGCTTGGTCATCTTATAGAAAACGAGATATTAAGGTGCAATTTAATGCAACTAAAAAGTAATGCCACGGGCGTTTTCTGATAATTTTGGCATCCCTTTCTTATCTAAGGTTTGGGACTTCTTCTAGTCTTTGCCGTAGGTTTTGCCCGGCCATTCATCCGTACGGAAAGGGGTAGCTGGGAGACCGTTATCGCTGAAAAGGTTGCAGACTGGATTGTCTGCCCAAGCGTAGCGAACTGCGACGGGATTGGGGACTTCGTCTGACCAGACTTCGACTTGATTGTCGCTAATTAACCTGCCTTTCGCCCAGACGAATTTCCGATCCTTGCCTGCGATGGCGAAGCCGATGGGCTCTCTGAGGTCGAATGTGTACAGGTTCTCGCCAACGTGGTCGAAAGTGAGGCGAATTTTGCTGCCCTTGATTTCCATCGATTTGTAGGTGGGGCTCTGATAGTCGACATCGTAGCCGTAATCTTTGGCGAGGGCCCATCGGGAGAGGCGCTTGGCGACGTTCTGCTTGTCGCGCGGGTGGATGTCGCGTCCTTCTCCGAGGTCGATGAGGACGGCCTGCCCTGTGTTGGGCAGGGCGTCGAGCGTCATGGTTTGGGCTTCGCGAAGTTCGGCCCAATCGTGATCGGCAGGTTGATCTGCCTCGTCCTTGTAATCGGCGAGTTGCGCCCAGTAGAAGGGAAAGTCTCCTTGGTTCCAGTGTTCGCGCCATTGGCTGATGAGGAGAGGAAATAGATGGCGGTATTGGTAGGCGCGTCCGGTATTGTGCTCGCCTTGGTACCAGATGGCGCCTCGGATTCCGTAGCCAATTACCGGATACAGTACTCCGTTGAATAGATTGCCGGGACGATGCTGGCCTGCGAGTCGGTTACGGGGAGGGCGCGGTCTGCGGCCTTGTCTGCCTTCGGCTTTCCATTTCTCCATTTGGGCATTCCACTTGTCGACTTCCGCTTGGTGGTCGTAGGTGGCTTCGATTTCTTCCCAACGTTTGATGAGGGCGTCGTATCGAGGATCCGCTTCAAGAACATCGCGTCGGACCCAAGCTTCGGCTGCGGAGCCGCCCCAGGCGTTGTCGATGAGGCCGATGGGTACGTTGAGCGTCTGATGCAGCTGGCGGCCAAAGAAATAACCGACGGCTGAGAACTGCTTGACGCTTTCCGGCGAGCAGATCGTCCACTCGCCCTCGAAATTCCTCTGAGGGTCTTGGCTGCCGACTTGAGGGATGGCGAGCAAGCGGATTTGCGGGAAGTTCGCGGTGAGGGCTTCTAGGTCGGCGTCGTTTGATTGGGAAATCGACCACTGCATATTGGATTGTCCTGAGCATATCCAAACTTCGCCTACAAGGACGTCTTGAAATGAAACTGAGTTTTTGCCTTTGACTTTCAACGTGAGGGGATCGCCTAAAGAGAGCGGATCGAGCGTGACGCGCCAATCGCCGTTTTTGTCGGCTTTCGTTTTATGCGTTTGGTTCCCGATGGTGATGGTGATATTTTCTCCAGGGTCTGCCCAACCCCAGACTGGGTTGGCTTGGTTACGTTGGAGGACCATGTGATCACTGAAGACCGACGGGAGGGAGACTTCTGCGAAGGCGATGCTTGAGAGGACAAGAGCGGGGAGGGCGATGCTTAGAAAACGTTTCATGATGGGTAGACTGAAGTATCCATTGGGCGCGACGAGAGAGACGGATTCGCCTCAGCTCGTATCGAAGACTATTTCGTGGCCTGGGCCGCCTGTTCCACCTGCGCGTATAGATTCTGGATACTCTCGGTGGATTGCAGTTTGAGCGCCCGGCCGACGAATACTTGAGACTCTTCGAAGCGTTCTTCTTCGACGAGAAACTTTACGCGGGTAAGGAGAGCTTCGAATTCGGCTTCCGGGTCGCCCTCGGCGCGGTCGAGGAGGAAATAGGCCTTATCGCGATTGCCTTTCTGATCGTGCAGCTTGGCGAGGCGAACGAGGACTGCGCCGTCGAGCGGGTCCAGCGTTTCCGCTTCTTCGAAAAAGGAAATCGCTTCATCGATCAGGCCGTCGCGTTGGGCAAAATCTCCAGCCAGGATCCGGTACTTGTAGAGGATTTCCGGGGAGACGCTGGCGGCGCTGGGATTGGCTTTTTCAAAAAGGGCGCGGGCGGCGGCATATTGTTTTCCCTTAAAGAGTATATTGGCGGAGTTGACCAGGAATTCGATATTGCTGGGATCAGCGTAGTTTGCGGCAGCCAGGTAAGCATCGGAGGCGGGACCGGGCATCTTCATCTTGGTGTAGAGGTTGCCGAGAAGATTGAGGGCATGGAAATCGGCGGCTCCGATGAAGTTGACGATTTCAAGATTTCTGGCGGTCCTCGAGTAGTCCTCCATTGCGAGGTAGGTGTTTGCTTGGGCCAGCCAGTAGTCGATATTATAGGGCTCGCGCGAGATGAGTTCGTCTTGCATGCGGACTGCTTCCACTAGACGTTCGGCTTTGAAGTAGACCTGGGCTTTGCCTTCGAGCCAATCCCGATTGTCAGGCTGAGCCAGCATGGCGCGGTCGTAGGCGACTTCGGCGGAAATATAGTTTCCTTCGCTGTAGTGGCAGAAGCCGAGCATGCCGAAAGTGTGGGCGTCGTTATCTCCTAGCTCTACGGCGCGGAGGAAGGCTTTAAGGGCGTTTCTCGTGTCGCCGCTGCGGAGTTTGAGAACGCCGAGGTTGGTCCAAGCCCTTTGGAAGTCAGGGAAGGATTCGATGGCGGCTTTATATTCTTCTTCGGCGAGCAGGTATTCGTTGTTTTCGAAGTAGACGTTGCCGAGGAGGTAGTTGAAGGTGGCGGAAGACTCGTCTTCTGCGACGGTCATGCTTTTGAGGAGGGATTGGGCGTAGTCTTTGTTTACCCGCATCATGGGAGCGAGTTTCTTGAGAACGGCGATTTCGAGGTCGGAAAGTGGAGGCTCTTTTTCCGAGAGGACGCCGTAGTTGGCGGTGAAGCGCTTGATGAAGTCGTCCCCGCTCAAATCGGGCTCGCCCATTTCGCGCGCTTGAGAAATGGATACGAAGCCGAGGATAAGTGAGAGTAGAGCGAAAAAGCGAATCTTCATAAGGAAAAGGGACTGCCGGAACTCGGGCGATAGGTGACGCGACGCCGCATCAAGCAATCTACAGGTTTGCCGTCTTTTCTCGCGGCGCGGAAGCTCATGCCCATCACCCAACGCTTGAGGATGGGAACCGCTTTGGGGTAGGGGCAGTCGAGGATGTGGACATCCGAGGCTTTGCCGTTTTTCGTGATGCGGACGATGATGATGAAGGAGAAGGGTTCTTTGGTGCGTTCGATGAGACGCGAGTCGAGCTGTAGGGGAGGGCGGTAGTTCTCTCGGGGTTTTTCGGTGACCTCTTTGTAGTCGTAGACGGTGAGATCCTCGAGACCGTCGGTTTGAAAGTCTTCGATGGTATCATCCACGTTGACCTGGGCGTTGGTGAGCTCCTTTGGCGTGAGGCCGAAATCGACGTTCAGGAATCCCAGCGGGACATCGGCGGGTCCGGATACTGCGGGGAGATTGAAATTTATGGATACCGTTGTTTGCTTGGGCGGGACCTCTTGGACGGGGGGCGGCGGGGGTGGGGGAAGGTGAAATTCGCTGATAGGCTCGTCGGGCTCCCTTGGCGCGAAATCGACGTTTAGCTGAGCGAGGCCCATGACGATGAAGACGAAGCATGCCAGCGCGATCCCGCCCAAGAAGGTGAGCGGGTTGCGTTTATTGCGGGCGATGCGTTGGTCTAGAACGTGCACGTTTGTTATTGTTTGGTGGCGAAATGAATACTGTTGGCGCCGGCGGCTTTGGCTTCTCCATATACGCGGGCGAAGACTCCGTGGCTGGAGCCTGCGTCGGCCTGGATAATAACGTCTGTCTCTTCGGTCGTAAGGATTCGCTGGATACGCGGGCGAACGCCTGAGATGCCGATTTCTTCACCCCCGTAGAAGACGCGGTCGTTTTCCGAGATGGCGATGAGGATAGAGTTCTTATCGAGGGCTTGGGCGGAGGCGGCTTGCGGCTTGCGGACTTCGATGCCGGTTTCTTCGACGAAAACAGTGGTAACGATGAAGAAGATCAGAAGTATGAAAATGCAGTCGATCATCGGCGAGAGGTTGATCTCGACGGAATCGTTGGAATCGGTTTTACGGGATCTACGGCTCATGAGGGGATGCTTTTCTTCATGGTTTCGAGCTCCATGTCTACGAGTTCTAGCTCTTTGCGGCGATGTATCCAAGCGATAAGGGTTCGCATGAGGATACCGAAAATAGCGATGGAGAGACCGGTTTGGGTAGTGATCAAAGCGACCTTGACGCCGTCTGCGACCGCTTTGGTGGTGTCCTCTCCCGCTTCCGCTCCGATGCCTTTGAAGGTATCCAACATTCCGATAACGGTACCGAGCAAGCCGAGCAGTGGAGCGGCGACGATCAGGACGTTTGCGTATTTGAGTTGGGATTTTATGATATTGGAGAGTTTATTCTTGAATTCGATGACGGCTCCGCGACTGACCGTGTCCGGTCCTAGCTGGGCAGAGAAATCCTTCCGCACCTTCAGGCGGCGGATGAAGAGAAAGAGGCTGACCACATTCCAGTAGAGAAGGATAGCTAGCAGAAGGAGAGCCAGCATTACCGGTCCTCCGCTGACGACGACTTCCCAAACTTTCCTGGCGGTTTCTTCATTCATTGGCAGCTATTGGGCAGCGGTTCTTTCGCTTGCGAGGTGGCGGCCGAAGTCAGAAGCGACTTGCTCCATAGAGCCGATACGGCTCCGCATGATGCGCGAGAAGATGCCGTGGAAGATAAGGGCGGGGATGGCGACGATGAGGCCGAGTTCTGTGGTGATGAGGGCTTCCGATATTCCCGATGATAGCGACTTTGCGTCGCCGGTGCCGAAGACCTCTATAAGCGTAAAGGTTTTGATCATGCCGACGACCGTACCGAGCAGACCCATGAGAGGAGCCACTGCGGCGGTGGTGGCGAGGAAGGGGAGAAAACGCTCGAGGCGAGGTTGGTTTTTCAGGATGACCGCCTCCATGGCTTCGTATTGCGTTTCCGAGTCGGCCTTTGCGAATTCAATGCCGGCCGTAATGATGCTCTTGGTCGGTCCCGAGATTCTGGATACAGCGGTATTAGCTTCGGCCTGATTTTCTAGGGAGAGTTTTGCAATTGCCGAGATGTCGCCCGGGTCGTCGATTCGCGAGCCGCGTAGGTCGAATATTTTGAGGAGCGAGATCAGTATCGAACTGGCTCCGAGCAATAGAATCGTATAGCCGACCCAACCACCTTTTGCGATGTGTTGGACTAGAGTGCCTTTGGCTTTTTTGAGGGTGAGGGCTTTGCCAAGCGAAGCGTCGATGGGCAGATAGCCTTGGTTTTGGGAAAAGACTTGGTTCAGCATTTGGGAGGCTTCGCCTTGAAGGGGCCAGAGACCAGGCTCGATGGTACCGGAGTTGAAGCGAAGGATACCGTTGGCCGATGCATCGTCGGCTTGGAAGTAGGCGACGGGGCCGATGAGCGCGATGTCGCCCGTTTTGACGCCACCGTCTGGGGTGATGGCTCTGCCGGTAAATCGGCGTCCGCCGAGGAGGGCTTCTTGTCTGTCGAGTCCCGCTTCTAGCGCTTTAAAGAAGACGGGAATGCGGTTGGCGGGGTCATCGCCGGCTTGATCGAGTTCTTGGCGAATAGCGAGGAGATCTTGCGAGTAGCTCTGGTCCTCGGAAAGGTGAATACGGCTTTCGAAGTTCGTAAGGTATTCCGAAAGAACGCCCGCGGAGTATTGAGCTTGCGTGTCCAAATTACGGATACTGATTTGAAGCGCGTCCAAGTCGTTTTTCATTTGAGCAATCTGAGAACTGGATTCGCGTCCTTCTTTGCGGAGTTGGACGATTTCGTTCTCCAGAGCGTTGATTTCAGTGACTAGCTCTAGCTTTTCTTCGCTGGTTTCCTTGAGAAAGGATTGATACTCGTCGAGGCTTTGCTGGATGAGGCCTTCAGCGCTCTTAATCAGGTCGGCGAATTCGGATTCGACTTGGGCGGCGAGCGGCACGGCGCTTGCAACGAGGGTGAGTAGTGAATTTTTGAGGACACGTCTCATT
>JBCCZW010000151.1:0-8227 GCA_039186805.1 Verrucomicrobiota bacterium | reverse complement strand
GGAGCTTAGCCTCTATGCGGAGCAGAAGGGCGTAATGCTGGGAATCGAGTCGAACGGTATGCAGGCCACGATAGATGTTCTGCTAGAGGAAGTGAATAGTCCGTATTTGAAAGTCTACTACGATACCGGAAACCTCCTTCGATCAGGCGAGGATGTATACAGCGTCATAAAGGATTGGGGCGCAGAGAACATCTGTCAGATCCATCTGAAGCCCTTTAACTCTGAAGGGGCGATATTTGGTAACGGAGAAACTGATCTTGAGAAGCTCAGAAAGAGTATCGAACAGTCGGGATACCGCGACTGGCTGGTTTTTGAAGCGGGACCAGGAAAGAAGACCTTAGGAGTGCCTTACGCGAAGAAGAACCTAATAGGCATTATGCGTATGTTAGGAGAATAGGCCCCAAGCTGTCTTCTCAGAGTGTGTGCGGTTACAGCTGAGATGCGAAGAGCTAGGTCGTCCAACCTTCAGTCAGCGGTTTGGAATCTTAGTTGATCGGTTCATTTCGCTCTCCGAATTGAACCGTTCCGTTTTGGAGAGACTAATCGGGTGCTCGGTTCGACGCTACTTCATTGCGGCAAGATAGGCTACCAGCGAGGCGAATTCCTCGAGGGATAGAGCGTTGGCCAAACCCGGAGGCATCATCGAGCCTGGGAGATGCTCTTCTTTCGAGATTTTATTCGCATCGACCTTGGTCACATTGCCAGTCATGTCGCGCATAGTTACCTGTTCTGAATTGCGTCCTGTCACAAAACCAACGTGAGGCACGCCCTCTTTTGTGGTGATCACCGAGGTTTGAAACCCTTGGGATATCGTCGCGTTTGGACGGAGTATTGCCTCGGCAATTTGGTGCGGTTGCATAATGGCTCCGATTTGGCCCATGAACGGTCCGATCGCCTTTTGCGAGGAGTCTACGGTGTGACAGGCTGCGCAGCCTTGCGAGACGAAGAGCTCTTTGCCCTTAGCTGGCTTACCCTTAATCTTTTCGAGAGAGAGGATAACATCTTCAAGCGGTGTGGTGGCGATAGCTCCCTTTTTCGAGAGAATCTTGGCGAGATCCAGATTGGTCACAATCTCCTCTTCTTCTACGATAAACGTACCGAATTTTTCAATACGGAGGCGGTGCTTATCGCTGACTCTTGTAATGAAATCTCTATCTTCTTTTTTCGGGGTCTCGTCCCATGCCGCAAGCAGAGCATCGTAGATCCTCTCAGATGCTGACCATTTGACGGGCTTGTAGTAGGGTCCTCGAGTGTCCGGACGCGTCGTCCACCACCATGAACCGTCGTAAGGAGCCTCTTGTTGATAAAGGCGAGCGAGGGTGGTGAGCGTCTTTTTGCGTTCTGCTGGTTCCTTTACGCTCTTCAAATGAGCGAGCGCGCCCTCGACCGCTTTTTCGCTATGAATATAACGGAGCGCCCAGTGGGCAAGATCGGACGAGGGGCCGCCCAAGGCGCTTAATATCGTATCCTCAGCCTGAATACTAACGAGCGCTTGAAAAGAAAGATGGGGCAATATGCGGTCCGAATCGGGGTCTGAATGCGGATTTTTAGCAACCTCAGGGTCGTAGGCATAGGGAGTCACGCTAAATTCCGAGCGAACGAACTCCGTGGCCGTGCCATCTTGGACGGTTACGAAAGCGCTGAAGCTGACTGCGTTTTTCGGCAGATCATAGGAAATCGTGGAAGCGAGTGGAGCTTGGATCGACTTCTCGAGCGTTTCCTTAGGCTTTTTGCTGAAGCCTTCGATAAGCTCAGTGAGGTCATGAACTTTTTTGATGGGACCGTGCTCATCATTGGTAGATTTCCAGTCTAGGTCTAAGAGATCGAGGGTGTCGCCGTTTGAGAGATGCAATTTGGGGTTCACCCAGTGAATGCGATCGCTGCGCTTGCCTTTGCCGTAGTAGTGACCGTTGAGATGCATTTCTTGGTAGCCGGTCAGATCGCCTTCGATTTTCGCGATGCGCCCAGTTCTGGAGAGAATCGGAGTGTTTTCGGGCAGAGTCGCGATTTTCTCTTCGGGGAACTCGAATGGAGTTTTTAGAAGCGTCGCGGCGGCATCAGGATTTCCGATACGCCCGAGCGACACTGCAGCTACTGCTTTTTGGCGAGCTGAGCCATTTTCCAGCGCCTCGACAAAAGGGGTAATGTCGATATTCGACGTCCTAGCCCAGGAGGCTCGGTCGGTGGCGGCTCGAAGGGCCCATTCGGCTATGGAGGGATCTTTAGCTGCCTTAACGAGTGTTGGAATCGCAGAGGGGCCCTCGAGCTGGGCGTAGGTGAAAAGAGCTGCGATTCGCGCCTCTGTGCTGAGACTTTTGTTGCGAATGGCCAGTTTGAGTCCTTTGGAGAGTTTCTTCGCGTTGCCATTCGCCAGCATTTCGTATTGAGAGGCGAGACGTACGGTGGAGCTGGGCGAGGCGAGGGCCGCCAGGAGCTTTTCTTCCGAAGCTCCAGCGAGAGAATGGAACGGCTCATATATCCAATTTTTGGGTACGACGCGCGTGACGTAGCCTTTTTGGTCGCTACCGCGAAATGTCGCTCCATCCCAGGCGCTGATATACATGCGGCCCGAGGCGTCGACGTCGAGATCGGTGACTTGGGAGACTCGAATGAAACGCTCCTCTGATTGAGTGAAAGAGGCGCCGTCCGGGGTGAGGCGATGGATGTAGACTTCGTTGTTGCCCCAGTCCGCCATCAAGGCCTGGTTGTTGTAGGCATTGGGCCAGCTTGGTTCGCTGAGGAAGATCGCTCCTACTCCGGACCCACCGCCGACATCCTCAAGGGCAGGGAGGATCTCATGCGAGAAATTTAGAAAGAGAGAAGGGTATCCATAATTGGCTGATTGTATTTGGTGTATGAAGCGAACATTCCAACCGCCGCCGTCGTTAGTGTTGCCTCGGGTGAAGATGTTCATGAACGGGTCGATGGCGACGTCGTAGATGTTTCTTAGGCCCTTGGTGTAGAGTTCCATTTCCGAACCGTCTGGACGCACTCGCACGATGCCACCGCCTAAGAGCGTCATTTCAATGCCGTCGGTTCCCTTCGCATTATGAAATCCGAAATCGCCCACCGCGATGTAGATCCATCCGTCAATTCCCATACGGATACCATTGGTGGAGTGGTCTGTCCCCCGTCCTGCGATGTTCTCCTCAGCGCAGATTCCCTTGATGAGCGTTCTGGGAGGAGAATCAGCAATGCCATCCCAGTTGGAGTCCGTGTATACGACGAGGTCCATGCCACTGGCTTTACCGGTGTCAGCATGATAAGTGGTGTGTAACACCCAGAGCTTATCTCCCAGAGAAAGGAGTCCACGAACGCCATCCGTTTCTGAAAAGAGCGTATGTACATCAGCATCGCCATCATTGTCGGAATCGACTAAGCGAATGATTTGACCTTTGCCGGGTCCTTTACCGAGAGAACCGTTCATATCCACTCCAACAAATACTTCTCCTGTTGGAGCGACGCAGAGAGCAGCGGGGGACGGCGTGATCTCCGGACCAGAGAAGGTGGACATCTTCAAGTCATCAGGAACTCGATCTTGAGTGAAGGCAGACCCAGAAAGAAGGAGGCTACCGATTAGGAGTGAGATAGGATTTCTCATGTAAAGCTAGTGATTCGTTCAACCGTAGTCGCCTAACTATTATGCAGACATGAGGGTTGTGACTAATTCTTCATTTTATTCTTCCCCTTCCCAAATAGGAGTTCGCGGGACGTCATAACGTTAGAATCTGGGCGAAAGACGTGTTCCGCGCTGTCCGCGAGAAGGGTTAAGAAAGAGCGAAAGGCTGGAGGGCGCGCGGGCCTTGGCTTTCACGAATCGCACGCTCAGCCAGAGAATCGACCTGGCAACAGGGATACATGTATCCAAAATTTTGAAACAGAGTAACGTTGAGGTACTAGCTATGCGCCCTTTGCGAAGGGCGGTTCGCGGCTTGGCTTAAGGACCGCGCCTCAATGCTCTGTAAGTATCGGATGCCGACGATGATCCCTTTGCTGCAGGTCGGCTGAGGATTGTATTCGCTGCAAAAATACCCAATCTGCCAGGAGGCCTAATGGTAAAGATCAGTTTCCGCTTCTTGCGTGTATATGTGTTCGAGCAACTTCTTCCCTTGCTCGTGGTTCTCATCCCAAGCCAAAACGTAAGCGAGCTCGGTTTTGGCGGATTCGTATTCTTGGAGGTAGAAATACATGTACCCGAGAACGAAGTGCACTTTGTAGTCTCTCGGGTATTCTTCGACCCATCTCTCTAGCGCATCGAGTTGCTGTTCGAAGTCGCCTTCGCGATTGTAAAGTTCGCGCATATTAAAGCTGACTTCGGTCCATTCGGGGATGAGCTCCATTCCCTTGATGAGATCATCATAGGCCGAGTGGTAGTCTTTCGTCGAAAAGTAGGCTTGGGCACGCGCCAGATAAAGGAGACCGTTGTCGTGATCGCGACGAATGGCTCTATTGAAGTCTACAATGGCCTGGAAATAGGAACCTTTAGCAAAAGCCGCATACGCTTGGTCGATAGGCGCAGATGATTCGAAAACGCTGGTCGGAGGCGAGTCGTAATGAATATGCTCTTCATAGACGTAGGTGGGAACGTTGCGTTCGTAGCAATCGCCAAGATCTATGAAGAAAAAGAAACGACTCTGATGGCGGCGAGTATAGTACTGCAGAGGATGTCTGTACCACCTACCGTGATAGAAGTGGAGTTTGCGGTCGTGATAATAGTGATGGTTATGACCGATTCGGTGTTTGTAGTCGTGCTTGTTTCGATGGTCATATCCGTCGCGCCGTTTGTGGTCAGGTTTTTCGGAATGATCCTCTACGCGAGCGATGGGCCCTCGGACCTGTCCTGCTTGTTCGCGACCCATGCCGCGAAAGTTCGCGCGAGCCGTTTCGGATCTCTGTTCTTCGATTCTCGCCATGTCCTCGCTACGGCGTTGCCTGTAGGTCGATCGAGAGCGTTGGCGGTCTTGGCTGTAGATGTCGGATCGCTTTGCCACCTCAGTAGAAAGTTCGGACGAGATTGCGGCGATTGAGGGAGATGCTTCGCGTCGTGGGAGCGGGCCAGCAATTTGTCGAATGTTTTGTCGATTGCGGATGGAATCGCGCGGTTGACTTCGCGTATTCGAGCTTGTCGCTGAATTGATGGTTGAGCGGTTTTGCGATGACTGCCTATTGCTTGAAGAGGGTTGAACAGTTGAAGGGCGTTGACGAGCCGTGGAGATAGAAGGCTGTGAAGTTTGGACTTGAGGTCTGCTTCGGTAAATGGAACTCGAAGGGGGGCTAGAGCGATCTGATCTTTGTACGCTGTAAGTCGAGGATGAACGGTTCTGCTGGCCGGAGCTCCGTTGTTGTCTCGCAGCAGAACTTTGCGTGGATGCGCTTTCCCGGCTAGACGAAGTACTGCGAGTAATACTTGAAGAGGAACTGCGACTAGGGGATTGGACCTGGGGAGTTCGCTGACGGGCGCTTTGCGAGGTGGATCGCGATTGTGAAGGACCGTAGACGGTTGAAGAGCGTTGCATTGATGAAGATCTGCTGGGAGCAGATCTCTGGGGTGAAGATTGGCGTTGAACGGACGAGCTATTTCTGGTGCTCGGAGCGGAGGCTCTAGAGGTATTTCTGTTTGAGCTGTGCGAGCTCGAGCGGGTTATGGAGGACGAGCTGGAGGATCTGCTGGGGGGCGTATAGCTAGGGCGCGTGGTGCGGGAAGAAGAAGATGAGCGGGTCGAACTAGACGAAGGGCGGCTCGTTTGTGGGGTGGAAGAGCGTGAACGCGTCTGATGTTGTCGGCTCCGGTGATCGGATTCGCTCAAAGAGCTGCTGGAGGAAGAACCGCGAGTCGTGCGGGACGACGCATTTAAGAGCGGGAAATTTACGATTCCAACCGATACGGCGACAAGGCAGTAAGCAAGGATCCGCTTCGCCGGGGGGAGAATGGGGTAAGCTCTACTCATGGGTTTCCTCTCTTCCTAAGGTAAAATGTTGCGAGGCGATTGCCCCGCTAGGGTTAAAATAGAACATCTTTTCACGGTTTAGACGAATCCGAAATGCGGTTTATTCGGATTAAAGACGCTCAGTTTCGACATGGCTTACCTTGAAAAGTTCTCGGTTGGAGTTTTTCTACGGATCCAACTGAATATGTTGAGTCGAGACTCGTTGAGCAAAATCTGAAGCGCGAGGTTTGCGAATCTTGCTAATGGATGGCAGCTTGGCTCTATGAAACGCGCCGGTTCGCTTATCATTGCCCACCGGGAGCAAGCGCTCACGCGCCGGAAAATACAATGGCGGCATTTCGATTGGTCTGGAGGCTTCGAGCAGATGGGGTTCAGCGCGACGTTCGGCTGACGTCAGACGAGAAGGTCGTTTGTATATACGAAGCAACTACAGGAAGAGCCTCTGAAAACAGAGAAGGACCGATTGTCGAGCAACTAGAAAGATCGCTGGACGAAAGCGCCGCGGACGGGTTGGGTGTCGGTTGCCATAGCCGACATGATTTCGATATGTACGAGCGGCTCAAGGGCAAAGGCTTGTTCTTGAACGCCTGGACCGTCGACACTGTAGACATGGCTCGCCAGCTCTGGCTGAGGGGTTTTGATTCGATTACTACGGATCAGCCAGACGTCTTGCTGGCAGGATTTGGGAGGTAGGTAAAACGTCCGGAGGCCGCATTTCACATCTTTATTTACCAGGCTCCAGTCTCGCCGGCTTTGATGCCTTTGGCAAATGCGGTGAGGAGCTTGATGCAGTTTTCGACATCTTCCAGATCGACCATTTCGCTTGGGGTGTGCATGTAGCGGAGAGGGACGGAAATGAGGCCGGTGGCGACTCCGGCACGGGCCATTTGAATGGCTCGGGCGTCTGTGCCTGTAGGGCGGGGGTCTCCTTCAAGCTGGTAGGGGATTTCATTTTTTTCGGCGGATTGTATCAGCTTATTGTATACAATAGGATTGATGTTTGGGCCTCTTGTGATGATAGGACCGCCGCCAAGTTTGGTTTCGCCGAATTTGCGTTTGTCGCAATCGGGGTGGTCTGTGGCGTGGCCCACATCGACGGCAACGGCGAAGGTTGGGTTTACTCCGTAGGCGGAAGTTTGAGCGCCGCGGACTCCTATTTCCTCTTGGGAGGTGCCCACGGATACTATTTTCGCGTCAATTAACTGCTTTTGCTCCGACAGTCGCCGTAGGGTTTCGCCGACGATGTAGGCTCCTGCTTTATTATCGAAGGCTCGGGCCGCGGCGACGGATCCGTGAATGAAATCGAATTCGTGATCGTAGGTCGCCACATCGCCGACGCGGACGCGCGATTTGGCGTCATCTTGATCTTTGGCGGCAATGTCGATCCACATTTCATTTATTTTTGGGACTTTCTCGCGGTCTTTCGCGTCCATCAGATGGACGGCTCTCTTGCCGGTCACGCCTTTGACGATACCGTTTTTGGTTTGAACGAGGACGCGTCGACCGGGGATGATGATACGGTCATGTCCGCCGATGGTATTGAAATAGAGGAAGCCTTTTTCGTTTATGTAGGTAACGATAAAGCCCAGTTCGTCGAGATGGCCCGTAAACATCACAGAGGTTTCGGACTCTGTATTTATTGAAGCAATACGATTTCCAAGAACATCCTTCTCATAGATATCGGCGTATTCTTCGACGTACTTGTCGTAGACAGCTTGCGCTTGTGCTTCTTCGCCGGAAGGGCTTTTAGCTTCTAGGAGGTCGAGTAGAAATTGGGGGGCGTTTGAACTCATATGTATTCAGGTTTCGAAGTCAGTGTGTTGATAGGTTTTTCCGGTTTCTAAGGCGTCAGGCACGGCAATGGAATTGATGAGATTCTGGGCGACGCGGCTAGGGTCGGCTAGTTGACCCTTCCGATGAAGCTCGATAAAGCGATCGACGCCAGGGAAGCTTTGTTCAGGCGTTTCCCTTATGAGATTTTGCATGTTTGTATCCATAACGCCTGGGTTAAAGTTGATAGTTTTTGCGGGATAGGGAACATGCTGCTGTTCGAGGGCGACCGCGCGTATGAGCTGTTCCTGGGCTGCTTTTGAAGCGCAGTAAAGCGCCCAGCCCGGCTTGGCGCGTTCAGGGAGAGCCGCTCCCGATGAGATGTTTACGAAGAGCTTCGACTTGGGAAGGTCCTTGGTGTATTTGACAAACAAGGACAGGAGAAGCGAACTGGAGATTAGGTTCGCGGAGAGATTGGCCTGAATTTGGGAGGCCGCGAGTCTTTCGAT